>JABDCF010000005.1:0-38208 GCA_013288235.1 Bacteroidota bacterium
GTTTGACAATGACCTTAAGGTGCTTGCATTTAATCAAAAAGCTGCACAATTTGTAAAAGATCAGTATGGGCGTGTTCTTGAAAAAGGAGACCTGCTTGCCGATCATTTTCCGCAAGGCAGATCACCACAGTTTGTGAGTTTCACAAAAAAAGTATTGCAAGGAAATAACATCAATTATGAAGTTGATTATCCGCAGCCTAACGGTTCTGTTTGCTGGTACTATGTAAGGCTGTTCCCGATAACAAATAGCAATAAAGAAATATTAGGAATGCTGATGGCTTTATATGATATTACGGAAAGGAAAAATGCGGAGGAAGACCTGAAAAATGCATATGAGCGGATACAAGGTCACATTGAAAGCATAAAAGATATGGCCTGGAAACAATCGCACCTTATACGCAGTCCCCTGGCCAATTTAAAGGGGCTTACAGAAATGCTGAAGGAAGACCCACACGAGGCTGCAATATTTGAACATATTAAGAATGAGCTTGACAGGATGGACGCCATCCTGATAGAAATGGCCGAAGATGCATCAGACCATGAATTTAGTGACTGAACCAATTAGTGAATTAGTGAATTAAAATTTATTAACCTTGCATTTGATATTTATGTTGAATTATTTTTTTCAACTTCATAATACAACTGCTAATGGCTCATAAGAAAAACAGTCTGGATAAAATAGCTATTCCTTTACAAATTATTGATTTGCAAGAAGATGGATTTCATCCATTGGTAAATATTTCCATTTTCGGCAAACCTTTCATACTTGTGCTTGATACCGGTGCATCAAAAACTGCTTTTGACGAAACAATGCTGCTACAAGCACACGAGCAGGCAGTTGTAACCATAAGCGATAAACTCTCCACCGGCCTTGGCACCACTACCATGGCATCATCCACCGCTATAATTACCGACCTTTTTATTGGCAGTTTATTAATTGATGAATTTGAAGTAGCTGTGCTGGATCTTTCAACCATCAACATCGCTTACCGTCAATTAGGGCACCCTGATGTTTTAGGCGTTTTGGGCGGCGATATATTAATGAAATATAAAGCGGTTATCAACTATGGTAAATCGGTGCTTAAGCTAAAAAGATAGTCGAAACATCAACCGGCGATTTTAAACTCTTGCTTGCAAAGCTGAACAATGCTCAAGCCATAAATAATGAAAAGGAAGTAAAATATCATATAAACTACCGGCGGAAAGATTGGCCTCATAAAAGTCCAATTCAACTCGCGTGCTATAAAATTCGCTGTATTAACAATACCGTTAAAAAAAATGATCAGTAAAAATGCACGGCCGATAACATGACTCTTTACCATTGATCTTTTTCCCTTATCTGTTTTTATGGTGCGCGATTGCACATAGGCATAAATAACCGGAACTATGGCTATTAACAATAACCCTATCGTCATTATAATTGCTGTAGTTTTATTATAAGGTAAATAAAAACCGATGACAGTTAGTACAAATAACAGTATAGCCTTTTGGCGGTTCGTATAGTAACTGTAATTGGCCCGTATGGTTTTTTCTATTTTACCGCGATAGGCTTTTTCGGTTGTTTTCACAATTTCCTCGATGCCCATATATCCGCCAAAATGATTGTCAACTACCCCTTGAAAAACAATATCGATGGGGCGTTGGTCACCCTCACGCCTTACATTCTCTATGGCTGTTAAGATATGGTCTGATATCTCGTTGTAAATTTCCTGGTATTTTATATCATACCAATCCATACGCTTACTTATCCATTCTAATTCATTCGCAGTTAATGCCATTTCTTCATCAAGCTATTATTTATTCATACTAATTTTAAATTCAACAACCATTGCTTCTGCCGCTCATCAGGTTTCATTTTAAACTCGGTTTAAGGTTTAACAAAAGCTGTAACTGATCGATAAATACCTGTGCTTCGTTCAGTTTTTCGGTAACTTCTTTACCCCCTTGCTCAGTAAGGTGATAATATTTGCGTACCCGGTTATCAACAATTTCTGTAAATGTTTCCAGCATTCCCTCCGCTTCCAGCTTATGCAAGGCAGGGTATAAAGCACCCTCGGTAAGCACTACGTCCCCTGTAGTAATCTCCTTTACTTTTTGCGTAATTTCATAACCATACATTTGGCTATTATCTTCAAGCAGCTTTAAAATAATAGTTTGCAAAGTGCCCTTCAGCATTGGGTTTGAACTCATAAAACAAACATACGTAAAAATTTATATACCTAATAAAATTAGGTATATAAATAAAAAAGTATATAAATAAAATGCCCCGCTTTGTTCAAAGCGGGGCATTTTATTTAAGTCTGATGTGTTTACTACGTATCTATCCTTGCGTACTTGGCGTTTTTCTCGATAAACTCGCGGCGCGGGGCAACTTCATCACCCATCAGCATACTAAAAGTATGGTCGCATTCGGCCGCGTTTTCAATACTGGCTCGTTTTAGGGTACGTGTTGAAGGGTTCATGGTAGTTTCCCATAATTGCTCCGCATTCATTTCGCCCAAACCTTTATAACGTTGTATATGTACGCTGTCTTCTTTACCTGCGCCTTTCAGTTTTTGTACAGCTGCATCGCGTTGCTCATCTGTCCAGCAATATTCAAATTCTTTTCCTTTTTTAACCTGGTATAGCGGCGGCGAGGCAATATACACGTACCCAAACTCTATCAACTCTTTCATATAACGGAAAAAGAAAGTCAGTATCAGTGTAGTAATGTGCGATCCGTCAACATCGGCATCCGTCATGATCACTATTTTATGATAACGGAGTTTAGCGATGTTTAAAGCCTTATCATCCTCCGGTGTGCCAATGCTAACACCCAGGCCGGTAAACATATTCTTTATTTCCTCGTTCTCATAAATTTTATGCTCCATAGCCTTTTCCACGTTCAATATCTTACCCCTTAAAGGTAAAATAGCTTGAAATTCGCGGTTGCGGCCTTGTTTGGCAGTACCACCTGCCGAGTCACCTTCCACAAGGTAAAGCTCGCATAATGCCGGGTCGTTATTAGCGCAATCCGAAAGCTTGCCGGGTAAGCCCGATCCGCTCATCACATTTTTACGTTGCACCATTTCGCGTGCTTTACGGGCGGCTGCACGGGCAGTAGCGGCAAGGATCACCTTATTAACGATCATCTTCGCCTCGCGCGGGTTTTCTTCCAGGTAATTACCTAAAATTTCACCTACGGCCATATCCACAGCACCCATCACCTCGTTGTTGCCCAACTTGGTTTTTGTTTGCCCCTCAAACTGCGGCTCGGCTACTTTAACTGAAATTACGGCGGTTAACCCCTCACGGAAGTCATCACCGGTAATTTCAATCTTCATATTTTTCAACAGACCCGATTTATCGGCATAAGCCTTTAATGTACGGGTTAATCCCCTGCGGAAACCGGCAACGTGTGTACCGCCTTCAATAGTATTGATATTATTTACATAGGAGTGTACATTCTCCGAATATGTATCATTGTATTGCAGGGCCAATTCAACCGGTATGCCTTGTTTGTTCCCGTCGATATAAATGGGCTCGGGTATTAACGATGCACGTGTACCGTCAAGGTATTTTACAAATTCGCGCAATCCCCCTTCCGAATAAAAGTCCTCTGTAGGGTGGCTGCCATCTTCATTAACTTCACGCTCATCAGTTAACGACAGACGGATACCTTTATTTAAAAATGCCAGCTCACGCAAACGTGCTGCAAGCGTTTCGTATTTGTATTCGGTAGTTAAGGTAAATATTTCGGTGTCCGGTTTAAAAATGATGGTTGTTCCCCGTTTATCCGTATCCCCAATAGTTTTTACATCAAACAGTGGCTTCCCTTTTTCATATTCCTGCGTCCATATTTTACCATCGCGATAAACCAGGGCTGTTAGATGGATTGAAAGGGCATTTACGCAACTTACGCCTACACCGTGTAAACCGCCGGATACTTTATAAGTATCCTTGTCAAATTTACCGCCGGCATGTAATACCGTCATTACCACTTCCAGGGCCGAACGTTTTTCTTTCGTGTGAATGGCTGTGGGAATACCGCGGCCATTATCAGAAACTAAAATAGAATTATCTTTCTGGATGTAAACTTTTATAGTATCGCAGTGACCAGCCAGCGCCTCATCTATCGAGTTATCTACAACCTCATATACCAAATGGTGCAGACCTTTTGAGCCTGTATCGCCAATGTACATCGACGGCCTTTTACGAACCGCCTCTAAACCTTCTAAAACCTGTATATTATCTGCTGAGTAATTTGATTTATCTTCTTTTTCTTCGCTCATATATGGTTAAAACAACAACCTTCAAAAGTAAGAATTTTAGCCCGGAATACCGCATTTGTTGATAAATATGGCACGATATAAACATGCCTTACAAAAGATTAGGATACTTGCACCGAAAGTTTATCTTTGTCAAAATTTTTACAGATATAAAAAAGGCACATTCCTGCTCTTGAGCGGGATAAAAAACATTATTAGAATGAAAACCACGGCTTCTATTTTTACAAAAATCACGTTAGGTGTGTTACTTGCCGGCAGCATAGCCGCGTGCAATAAATCAAAAACCGACAGTAAACCAATTACCGCACCTGATGCCAGTAAGGAAACTACTGTATTTATTAATCAGGATACATTACTAAGCAAATACAACTATGCCAAAGACGTAACCAAAACCATGCAGGATAAAGGCAAAGCTGCACAAAATGACGTTGGCGCAAGGCAACAGGCATTTCAGCGTGAGGTTGCTGATTATCAAAAAAATGTAAATACTATGGCTGCAGACCAGCGCCAGACAACCGAGCAACGCCTGCAAAGAGAACAGCAGGACCTGCAGGGCTACTCGCAAAATGCAACTGCACAGTTTCAAAACGAACAGTCGTCAGAAGCTGGTAAGGTTTACGATAAAATTGCTGATTTTGTAAAAGGTTATGCTAAAGAAAAAGGCTATAAATTAGTATTGATGTACTCAAAGGCTAATCCAACGGTTTTATATGGCGACCAGAGCCTGGACGTAACTGCTGATGTAACCAAAAGGCTTAATGATGCCTATTCGAAAGATAAGAAATAAAGCTGGGGGGACATTTTAGCCTTTATGGTTATTCCCCTCTTTTATGCTTTTTCACATTAAAAAAACCTCAAATTTGTTTTGGGGTTTTTTATTTTAATTGGATATGAAAAATCAGTCACATGAAGAATTTATGAGGATAGCGATAGGCTTATCCGAATATAATGTTAAGCAAAACCAGGGAGGTCCGTTTGGCGCAGTGATTGTTAAAGATGGAATAGTTATTACCCGCAGCGCCAATATGGTTATTCCTGAAAATGACCCTACAGCACATGCAGAAATTTCGGCCATCAGGCTGGCCTGCCGCCAATTGGGTACTTATAACTTAGCAGGCTGCATAATTTATACCAGTTGCGAACCTTGCCCTATGTGCCTGGGCGCTATTTATTGGGCTGGTATCAGTAAAATATACTATGCAAATACACAAACAGATGCCGCTGATATTGGTTTCGACGATGAATTTATTTATAAAGAGGTAAATACCCCAATTGAGAAACGAAACCTGCCCTGCGTACAATTGATACGAGACGAAGCTTTACATGTCTTCAAGCTTTGGCAATCAGGGAAAGGTGAATAATGTGTACCTGATCAGTTAATCAGCAGTTGAAAAAACTAAACTTCAAGCACCCCTTCTTCAACGTTGTCATTATTATCAAGTATTTCAAACTGCGAGTTTTTGCTGATAAATTCGGGGACAATTTCTTTCATTTTATTCACTACATCAACCACATCGTGGTGTTTGTTTAGCTCAAGCAGTTGGGCTATATCAGCTATTACCTGGTCGTAATCATAATCAATTACCTTTGATATCTTGATCTTTTCATGATAGGTTGGCATTGTGCTTTCCCCATCGTTAAGTAGCTCTTCGTAAAGCTTTTCACCAGGTCTTAAACCAGTGTATATAATTTTTATATCTCTTTCCGGCTCTAAGCCTGCCAACTTTATCATCTTCAAAGCAAGGTTAGTGATCTTCACTGGTTCGCCCATATCAAAAATAAATATTTCGCCACCTATACCCATCGTACCAGCCTCAAGTACTAAATGTACCGCTTCGGGTATGGTCATAAAATAACGGGTAATTTCAGGGTGAGTAACCGTAATAGGCCCTCCCTTTTCAATTTGTGCTTTAAACCGCGGGATAACCGAACCATTTGATCCCAGCACATTTCCAAAACGTGTTGTTATAAAACGGGTTGATTTATTTAACGGGCTATTTTTAAGCGATTGAATATATATCTCGGCAATACGTTTGGTTGTGCCCATTACATTTGATGGGTTAACCGCTTTATCGGTAGATATCATCACAAATTTCCCTACACCAAATGCAATAGCCAGGTCGGCAACATTTTTGGTCCCCAATACATTGGTTAACACGCCTTCTGTCGGATTTTCCTCCATCATAGGCACATGTTTATAGGCAGCAGCATGAAAAACCACCTCTGGGCGAAAATCATAAAATAATTTACGCATCCTACCGTAGTTTCTTATATCCGCTATAAATATCTGGGCCGGTACGTCTGGAAATTTCTCTTCAACCAGCAGGCGCATTTCGTGTAATGGGCTTTCAGCCTGGTCGCACAAAATAACCATGGCAGGCCCGTAAGTTAGTACCTGCTGAACAATTTCCGATCCGATAGATCCTGCAGCCCCTGTAACCAATACTCTTTTGCCACGCAGGTCTCTTGAAATAAGTGTAGTATCAATCTGAATAGGTTTACGTTGTAGTAGATCTTCTATTTTCAATCCTTTAATTTGCTGCAGGTTAAGCTTACCGTATATCCACTGATCCGAAGGCGGCACGGTTAATACCTTTATGCCTAAGGCTATGCATTTTTCAAGCGCTGTTTTTTTGGCGTCCTCGTCAAGGTGATGGTTCATTATTATCAACTTATCAACCTTTCGTTTTTCTATAACTTTATCAAGTTTGTCAATATCGTATACTTTAACCTGTTCAATTTCTTTGTTGATCTTACCCGGGTCATCATCAACAAAACCAATTACGGCAAAATTGGTATTTGCACTTGTTTCAAGCGCCTGTTTAACCAATACAGCGCTATTATCCGAGCCATAAATAAGAACAAAGGTTTTTGCCGTGTTTGAATAATTGTTTATATAGTAATAGGCGCTTTTAACAGCGGTACGCAATAAAATTAACAATGTACTTGAAATGGAAAAATTAACCACCATCATAGTGTCAACAGTAACCGAACTTATAGGCCATGTTGGCAACACCCATATATCTGTTATGGCAAAGTAGATAAGGGTACTAATAAACACCGAACTGAATATACGCAACACATCACGGGTGTTTGAATAGCGGATAAGCCCGGTATGAATACGCATTATATACATTACCTCGGCGGTGATTATACAATACAGGCCCGTGTAAATGAAAAAGTAACCCCTTAAAATATTTACGAACTCAAAACGATAAACTATAAAGTAGGAAAATGAAAAAGAGGTGGCTACAATAATGATATCCAATATCATTATAACCCAACGAGGTACCACTCTATTAAAAAGTAGATATTTTTTCATAAGCGATATATTAGCAGATAGGGGTAAAGTTAATTCTTTTTAATTAATAATACCAAAAATCTATGAATTATACCTTTAATTTAACAAACCGTTTGTTTATATATTCTCGTTTTTAACAATGAAAGAGGATCAATGTTTTAAGGAAATATGGTTAAAAATAAAACTTCATGAAGCACAGTTTTATGCAGATAAAGTAATATCAGCAAGTTAATCAAATCTTAAATCATGTCAGGCATCAAAAATAATTAATAAATGTTGTAATCAAAACCATCGCTATTATTAAGCAATAATATCGATCAAAAAAAATCAAAAGTTAAAATATGTGATTTTTAGTTAATACTATATTAATATCCAGGAACTTTCTACAAATCGTTATAAACAAGTCGGATAAGAACAGCAATAAAAATTATTTATCTGTAAGGCAAAGGGCAAGGACATAATATTACAATTTTTTAGCCATGTAACAATTACCGTACAAACAGAAATTTATTATAATGAGAGAGTTGATATTTCAACTTTCGTAAATTTCAAATTGTATATCTCTACCCCTACCGGCTCATTTATAGTTTCGTAATAACTGATGAGCAGATATCCGTTGCTTACGGTTACGGATGGGTAACTCCATCCGTATACTGAAGTACTGCCTGTCTCGATATCTTTTATATGTGTCCAAGTGGCCCCTTTATCTAAAGACTCGGAAATGCTCATTGGGTTTCGGAATGAAGGATTGTTATTATGTATCGCTATTAGCTTGCCCGAAACATTTACAATTTCGGCAGGTGAAAAAGAACTGACAAGGGTACTTTGATATGGCACGCCCCATGTTTTGCAATTATCAGTACTTATTGAAAAATATTGGAACCCGGTATAGGTACGCATGTTCATTAAACAGGTATCGCCTGATAGTTGTACTATTTTTGGCTCCAGGCCGCCGCCTGTTACCGGCGGGGTAATTGAGGTGCTTTTTGTCCAGGTTGCGCCCCCATCATCAGAATAAAGACAATGATCACTAAATACAAATCCCGCCCTGAAAACAGGATCTGACGCAACCGGAATAATCATCCTGCCATTATTAACAGTATGTATTGCGGCGTTCATGAAGATATCATAAGCGCCTTCGTAAATAACCTGTTTCGCAGCCGACCATGTTGTGCCGTTATCCGGCGATACTGACAAATAAAGCCGGGTATCGGCCGTGCTGTTTTTCACTAAAAAATAACAATTAATAGTAGTGGAATTGACGCGATATAACGAAACACTTGAAACATTTAATTTACCGATGTTGGCGGATACAGTAAATTCACTCCCCCATACTGAACCTGTTGTATCAGTACTTTTGCGCCCTGCAATAAATGTGGGGGCAATATCAGAGGATGACCGGTAAAAGTGTGTATACACTGAAAGATAATAACCGGGGCAAACAATTATGTCGCCCGCATAATTAGCTACATTTGAATTGTTTGCCAAAGCAATGTACGACCTTGGGAGCACAATCCCTTCAATCGACATTTCTGTTATTTGTAATTGCGATAATACCGAGGCATATTGCTGGTTTAAACTTGTCAATTGTTTATCCTGTATACTTACCTGGTTATTTATAGCCGCTGTATTGGCGCTTTGCGTATTTATTGCAACTACCTTTTGATAAGTCCCTGTTGCCTGGCTTTTAAGCGTGGTTATCCCACTTAAAAGGGTGCCGATCTGGTTTTCAATAGAATCAATTTTAACTCTAAGGCTCTGTTGATTAGTTGTAAATGCTGAAATGGAAGCTTTAAGCGTTAAAATGGTTGAATTTGATTGTGAAAGCGATGAAAGCAGGGTATCGCATTGTGCCTCCAATGAAAAAACGGATGACTGTAACCCATTTACTTGAATTTCTTTTTTGCAGGACGTATTAATAATGCCAAACAGGAGCATTAATATGAACAAAGCCAGGTTCGTTCTTTTCATAGGGGTATTATTTACTTTAAAAAAATGTCCTCATTTTATTTTGCAGTCTCATCAAAATTGCTGCATAATATCAAAGGTGAATAAAATAAATTTAAATTTAACTAACTCATCTGTGTTGTAATTAAATGCTTCTCATCTTTGTTATCTGTATCATTGTCCAAGTTCTACAGGCTGTTATTTGAATATTTTGACTTTTATTGGCTAATTTACTTACTAAACAAAATTGTTATCGCCTGATAAAAATTCTCGCGCTATTAAAACAAAAACAAAGTCGAAAAGTTTTGAAAAATACCACTTAACCGCCTTATGCAGATAGCACTACAGGTTATTAAACTGTTTATATATATTAAGCCTAACAGATCATTCATCATTAAATAATGCGTCAAATGATCAGCCTTTATAATTGCAAGCCCGATATCTGAATTTTATTAAACTTTAAATGATAATATTGAGACAATATGGGCGCGGGTTCATTCACTGTTTCGTAATAACTAAGCAATAAATATCCGTTGCTTATGGTTATCGAAGGATAGCTCCAGCCATAAATTGAAAGATCGCCTGTTTCAACATCTTTTATATGTTTCCAGGTGGCGCCTTTGTCTGACGATACAGATATACTTAATGGGTTTCTTGCTGTGGTACTGTTATTATGCACCGCCAGCAATTTTCCGGAAATATTCACGATTTCAGCAGGTGATGACGGGCTCTGAAGTGTACTCTGATATGGCGCACCCCACGTTCTGCAATTATCAGTAGTTATTGAAAAATATTGAAAACCTGTCGATGTTCGCATGTTCATTAAACAAGTATCGCCCGATAGTTGAATTATCCTGGGCTCAAGGCCGCCACCAGCTACCGGCGGGGTAATCTTCGAACTCTTTGTCCAGGTTGCGCCGTTGTCGTCCGAATAAAAACAATAGTCAGTAAATGTAAAGCCAGCGGCAAATACAGGGTCAGAGGCTATTGGGACGACTATCCGGCCATTGTTAACTGCATGAATTGAAGCATTCATAAAAATATCGTAAACGCCTTCGTAAATAATTTGCGTTGGCGTTGTCCATGTGGTACCATTGTCTGGCGATGTACACAAAAAAAGCCTTGTATCCCTCGTACTGTTTTTCACCAAAAAGTAACAATTTATCGAGTTAGCATCAACGCGGTGTAATGAAACACTCGAAACGTTTAAGTGGCCAATATTAGGTGAAACGGTGTATTCGCCTCCCCAAAGCGTCCCCGTAGTATCGGTACTTTTGCGTGCCGCTATGTAAGTAGGCGCAATATCAATAGACGAGCCGTAAAAATGCGTATAAACAGAAAGATAATAACCCGGGCAAGCTATAACATCGCCGGCGTAATTGGCAACATTTTGGGCAGATGCTAACGCTATGTAAGATTTTTGCCCTAACACTGTTTTTATTGCAATTTCTGTCTCGGATCCGGCTAGCTTTAACTGTGCCTGTAAAGGGGCATACAATCGGTTTATCTTGTTCACCTGCGCATTTAGTTGCTCTAATGGCTCGTTTAAAGATGAAACAATTGAGCTTGCGGCCAATTGGGCGTTTAGCGCGGTAATTTGAGTATAAGCCGTTTCAAGCTCATTGTTTAATGAGGCAGCCTGTGTTAAAAAAACGGCAATCAGCGATTTTAGTGTATCAATATTTATCTTCTTAGGTCCCGGTATGTTAGTAAGGTTCAAAATATCCGCATTAAGTGTGGTGCCAAAAGCATTTTCCTGCACCAACCCGCCCGATATCGAATCACATTGTTTTTTTAGGGCATTAACTGCTGTTTGCAATATATTTACAGGTGAGCTGTTAGCAACCTGGATTACAGGAGGGACGGTATTGATTTGTTTGCGGCAGGAAATAACAGTTGCACCAATAAAAATTATGAGTATTACTAAAATAGACTTTCCTATTCTCATGGCTTATTTGTGGCAAATATTGGCGGCACCAAAGGCCTAAGATATTAAAAAACCGGCATTTATATAAACAGGTTTTATAATGCCAATGTCGATATCTGAATTTTATTGAATTTTAAATGGTAATACTGCAGCGATATTGGTTTAGGCATATTTACTGTTTCATAATAGCTAAGGAGTAAATACCCATTGCTTACTGTTACCGATGGATAACTCCACCCGTAAATTGCGGCACTGCCAGTTTCTATGTCTTTAACATGCCTCCATGTTGCACCTTTATCCGCGGAAACGGAGATACTTAAAGGGTTTCTTGACATGGCACTGTTATTATGTATAGCCAATAATTTTCCCGAAATATTTACAATTTCTGCCGGTGAGGAAGGGCTTTCAAGTGTACTTTTATACGGTTCTCCCCAGGTTTTGCAATTATCAGTACTTATTGAGAAATACTGGAAGCCTGTTGATGTGCGCAGGTTCATTAAGCACGTGTCACCCGACAACTGAATTATTTTGGGCTCAAGACCGCCACCAGTTATTGGCGGTGTAAAACTTGAGCTTTTTGTCCAGCTTGAGCCTCCATTATCCGAATAAAAACAATAATCGCTAAAGATAAATCCGGCGGCGAATACGGGATCAGACGCGATAGGAATAACTATCCGGCCATTATTAACTGCATGTATCGAACTATTCATAAAAATATCATACAGGCCTTCGTGAATGATTGAAACCGGCGGCGACCATGTTGTGCCATTATCGGGCGAAGTGGCAAGATAAAGCCTTGTGTCAGCGGTGCTATTTTTAACCAAAAAATAACAATTGACAGTGTTTGGGTCAACCCGGTATAGTGAAACACTCGAAACGTTCAATTTACCAATGTTGGGCGAAACAGTAATTTCGTTGCCCCAAAGCACTCCGGTAGTATCAGTGCTCTTTCGCGCTGCTATAAAAGTTGCCGCCGTATCAGTTGAGTTCCGGTAAAAATGGGTATATACCGAAAGGTAATAGCCGGGGCAAGCAATAACATCGCCCGCATAATTAGCTACGTTTTGCGCAGAGGCCAAGGCTATATATGATTTTGAGCCAAGTGCTACCCTTATTGCAGTTTCTGTTTCCGATTCTGCCAATCCTAATTGCGCCGATAGTGGCGAATATTGCTGATTTATCTTATTTAACTGGGCATCCGATTGCTCTACTATTGTAGTTAGCGTTGCAATGTTACTACTTGTATTTAGTTGCGTATTCAGTGATGCAATTTGAGCACTGATTCCTGTTACCTGGGTACCTAAGGTTGCAGACTGGCTTAAAACCACTCCGATCAGCGTTTTAATTGAATCAACATTTATTTTTTTACCTCCCGGGATAGTAGCGAGGTTTAAAATATTGGCATTGAGCGTTACTGCTGTTGCATTTTCCTGCGTTAAACTTGCCGATAACGAATCACATCGTTTTTTTAAAGCGCTAACAGATACCTGTAGCGTATATAAGGTTGATATATTATCATTAGGTATTACGGGAGGTGCAGTATTAATTTGCTTCTGACAGGATGTAATAATTGTGCCGATAAAAAACACCAGCATTATTAAAACAGTATTTGTTATTCTCATGATTTGCTTTCGGCAATTTTTTATTTATATATTTTTAGTACATCTTAAATTACCACTCAATACCTTAATGAGGGCCTGATTTAAGTTGTTAACCTTTTTATTTATGTCGCAAATTTATCACCCCCGTTACTATATGCTGAACAACGGCCCCTTAGTTTATTATTAAACCCTATAAATATGTTCATTATTTACCCGTACCTAAACGATAGGGGTTTTAAAAGAAAACAACTATAATTACGCCTTAAACTTTAAACACACAACCCTATAAAAATAAGTCAAATAACCAATAAATCCAAAATTACAAATATTAACATATTATTAACTTATTGGTTTAAAGCACTCGCAGCTTATTTTACTTTACGGCTGTTTGTATTCAAACGATACATCGCGAATAAAAAAAATACATTTTAAATTTAATGCTATTGGCCGGGCGGCTAATTGCCGCGGTGTTTAATTCCATTTCATTAACCTTGGCTTTACCAGCACATAGGTTAATATCAATGGTAAAAGAGAGATTGAAAACACTGCTGCCAGTGATAGCCTGGTGTTGAAAACAACAAACAATATTATTATCAATTGCAAAATGGCATAGCCGGAAGAAATTAACAGGTGCGAGATTTTATGTTCATTAGCTAAAAACTGGTAAAAATGCAGTCTATGAGCCTTGAAAATATTTTGTTTAAGCCATACGCGGTGCGCAATTGTGAGTACCGAATCGATACCATAAACAGCAAGGAAAAGTATATAGGCCCAATTGCCGCTAACAAATATCAAACGCAGTATCAGCATTATTATCCATAGTGCTATGGTTACACTGCCTACATCGCCGGCAAAACACTTTGCCTTTTTTCGGAAGTTAAAAAAAAGGAACGCTGCACAGGCAATAATAGGTACCCATATCATATCCTTTTCAATAAATGGCGTCTTGTATAGGTTAACATACTGCAATCCCCCCAATGCCACTAAACTATAGGCGCCGGTGATACCGTTAATGCCATCCATAAAGTTGTACATATTTATAACGCCTATTACCATTATATAAAGCAGTACGCAAACGTAAACCGGCTCAAAATGAAATATGTTTAGGTAGAAAAATATAATAGTTACTGCTATCAAATGAAATAACAACCTTAATTTGCTGGATAAGGTCAATATATCATCGGCAAAACTTATGGCGCCTATTACTAAAAGCCCCGATACGGGCAGCCAATAATCCGGGTGGATTATTGCGGTGCAAATAGCCGCCAGGATAAAGATTATGCCACCGCCCCTGATGGTAATATTTGCATGTGAGCTGCGTTCATTTGGATGATCGATGATGTTATAATGATCGGCAATACGAAAGTAAAGTAGCTCGGCAATAAAAAAAACAATGGGTAAAATCAGGTATAGCATAAGTTTTAACTTGAAAAACTTTGAATTGTTAATTTAAGACCGTCTGTTGACGATAAAGGCAACTGCGAAATATTTAAAGCTCCTCTTATTTTTTTATTTGAGACTATATAGCTCTCGGTGAGTTTTTTTAACCTTTCCGAATTTAGCGGTAAATGTAATTTATCCCCTGCTTTGGCCAAAAAGTTAATCATTCGCGGGCTTACCTTCCATAACTTAGGTTTTTTATTGTTTACCCCGGCAATAATAGTTATTACATTATTTGTTGATAAAGCTATATCGTCAGCAACATTATAGACGCCACCTGGGATATTTTGGCCACTGATGATTTTTTCGATCACAAAATTCAAATTATCGATTGATAAAAAAGAACGCTTATTTGAGTAGGCTGCTAAAGGATAAGGTACACCTTTTCTCACAACTTTATATAACAGGTTCAGGTTTCCCTTGTTCCCCGGCCCGTGGATCATGCAGGGCCTCAAAATAAACAACCGCTTTCCCGCGGGAAGCTTTTGAACAAGCAAGTATTCTTCGGCTTTTTGTTTGGATTGGCCATAAGCGGTCTTGGGGTTAGGCACTACATCTTCATCCAATATACCATCCACTGTGTCGGCTGCTGCTTTTACACTGCTTAAGTACACGAACGTACTGGCTTTGCTTTGCAGGAATATATCAAAAAGCTTTTTAGTGAGCGCTGTATTAACTTCAAAATATTCATTGGCATCCGAAGTGTTTTTTATGTCATGCGCTTTTCCTGCAAGGTGGACAATAGCCTCAATGTCATGCCCCTTTATATCCGCAATATTGTCCCATGTAAACGATTGCCGTTGTTTCTCCGATGTACGCGAGAGCGGGATTATAGCATATTGGCGCTGCCCGAGAAATTGCGCAAGGTTTGTGCCCACAAATCCGTTTACCCCCGAAATTAAAACATTGCTCATGGTAAATAATACGCTATTGATTTGGCCATATTGCTATTTATAGCCTCCCTTTTAAAGTTCTGTATAAATTCAGTCCTGAACGCTGTATGATAGGTGTATGCTTTCAATTGCCTTATCATCTCATCAACCTGGCCAGGCAAAAAAAGTATCCGGTTCGGAATGTTCTCAGCTATAAACTGGTTTGCAAAACCGGCTACGCCTGCAATAATTGGTTTATCGTAAGCCCCAAGCTCAAAAATTTTTGATGGCAGTACCTTTTCAAATGCTTCGTAATCGTTCAAATGCAAAAAAAAGAAATCCGATTGCTCATAAACTTTGAGCAACTCCTTACGCGGGATAGGGTTCCTGATCTCAACATTAGTTACGTTTAATCTGTCCAATTCATCCGTAAGCTTATGCTTTACCCCGCCATCACCAATAATTAAAAACTTATAGCTATTGCCCAGGGCTTTTGCTGCCTGCGGTATAATTTTATGTAATCCCTGCCCCTCGCCGATGTTACCCGCATAGGTTATTACTTTGGTTTCATTAGTGCCGGCGGCAGTGGCGTTAAGGTTCAAAAACTCATCATCAATACCATTAGAGAAATAGGAATATTGAGGTTTTTTAAACTTAACAAAATACGATTCAAACCCGCCTGATATTAAATTGATATGGCTGGCATAATTAAAAACCTTCCTTTCAATGCGGTGTAACGCAGGCAGTACACCAGCCTTTAACATTTTATTTTTCAATACATCTTTAATGGTATCCACAAAAATATCCCTTATATCAAGGTATAAGGGAATGCGCCGCTTTTTGGCCACTTTATAACCAAGGTAAGCTGTAAACAAGCGCGAAGATGACGCAAAAACAAGATCGTATTTGTTAGTGGCTATTATTTTATTTACCTCAAAAAAATAGGTTTTGAAAGAGTTGATCTGATCTGCAAACCCGCTTTTATGCTTCGGTATCAGTATCCTGTTGATGGACAAATTGCCCCGTTGCTCAAATTCAGGCGCACCAGAATCAAAGGTGCTGTACCTGTTTGGCAAAGTGGTAATTACATGTATTTCTGCCTTACCTTCAAGTTGCCTGGCAAGTTCTATAGCTAATGGCGAATTGCGAAATGAGCCGGCACAAAGATCTGGTTCAAAATAAAAAGTGAGGTATAATATTTTTTTCATCGGTCACTATAAAAACTTAATTACCAGGCCCAAATTTTTATCAAACCCGGCAATTATACAGTCAGCCTCTTTGTATAAATTAAAGCCAACCACATACTGGTACTTTTTCAACTCCAGTTTCACCGGAGCACTGAAATTAATTACCGCAATGTTATCGATAATTATTAAATTATCTGAATTAATGGTCACAAGCCTGTCGGGATGAAAATGCAGGTATAGTTTTGCCGACGCGGTATTGTCACCTTCAATTTTGTCCTCTATCACTATACTTTCGTCTTTAAAAACGAAGCTTCGTTGGTGAATCACGCCAAAGTTTCTTTTATATCCATCATGACGTGCCGTTAGTTCTGCAGCAGTTTCGCTAATGATTTCTGTTTTTGCGCGCCTGGCTACCCTGAACCCTCCCCAAACTTCCGATTGGTTTTCACCTTCCACGACAACCGTGTTATGAGCGCAAGTAGCGCGTTCGATATTCCTTCGTTCGCCAATTTGGTAAGTTGAAGTCCCGACATCTACAATTAGAGGTATATCGTTAGCATACAAAACAAATGAAAGCGCATCTGCGTGGCTATGGCCGGGTTGGTATGATGGGCCGATCTTCCCAACATCTGCTACACATTCATATTTTGAGTTGCTGAATTTTTTGTATCCCGAACCATTAAAAGAGTGAGAGTTAGTATCCTTCAATCCAAGTTCGTCAGCAAAAAGCATTAATTGTTTTGTTCTGTAAGTTATCCCATCGGTACTATCATTAAAGTGTGGAACGTCCCCGTTTTTAAAACTGATATGGTTTAACCACCCTATCATTTTTATGGCTTGTTGCTGGGCAAATGCTAAAAATTCAATATCATGATCATCAACGTTCTTATAATAATCTATCAATTCCAATAGGCGGAAGAGGATGATCTGATGATACATAGGGCTTAATTCAAAATGACCGCCATCATCCAATATCTGTTCGTTAAGCTCCTTATACAGTATTTGCTTTGCCTTTTGTTCCCAGTTTTTATTCTTAAAAAAGCATCCGCCCATTAACAAAGCAAATGCATTTTCGAGTACATGGTTGCCCATTAAATGGTACTCGATGCGGCTATTTAAATAAGTTAGCTGGGAATATGTATCCTGAATTATGCCAGTGTCATCCTCTTTTTTATTCGACAGATAGCGGATAATATTCATCACCCTTAGCGAAACCGGGTACGGTTCAAGTTTCAGTCTATCGTCCGTTAGCCAGCTTTTTATATCAATAAGGTATGCGATTTTCGTTTCATCAGGCAAGTTATCCTGATGTAAAAAATTGAAATACTGCAGGTTATAATTCCATAATTTACCAAACACCTGATAGTTCCAATTGATATCTGAGCAGAAGTCTTTTTGAAGGTTCAGAAAATTAAAAGTACCGGCCGAATTTGTCGACTCGGCAGCAGAATATTTATGTTTAAAATTCAGAAATGATACGCCAATATCCCCGGATACATTTGGCGCATAGTTATCCAATGTTTTATTTGGCTTTAAACGATAATACAGCTGATAAAAAACCTGTTGGCTTTTTAGATGCCTGACTGTATTAAATATCAAAGAAATCTTTTTAAACATCAATGTACTGAATGTTCATTCACTTTTAATAAAGCTTCCACAATACGGCCGGCTGTTTTGCCATCCCAAAGTTCAGGAACGCCTCCTTTTTTCCAATCACCGGCAAAAAGTTTATCAAGGTTGGGCTTAATTGCATTTTTATTTGTGCCAATAAGCTCATTGGTGCCAATTTCACAGGTTTCTGGTCGCTCGGTATTATCGCGCATGGTCATACAAGGTACACCCATTACAGTCGTTTCCTCGGTTATACCGCCTGAATCGGTAAGCACTGCTTTTGCATATTTTACAAGGTAATTAAACTCCAGGTACGATAAAGGCTCCGTCAGGTATAAACTATCATCCTGCAAACCTAATTTCTCCAATACTTTGGCCGTACGGGGGTGCACAGGGAAAATGACCGGCAGCCCTTTTGTATTGGCAACAATTTCTTCTAATAATGCTTTCAGCTGATACTCCCCATCAACATTTGCCGGGCGATGCAGCGTAATAACAAAATATTCTTTCTCCTTTAAGTTTGCCTGCTGCCAAACCTGGGGCTGCTTAAATTTGTCCATGTTTTTAAGCAGGGTATCAATCATGGTGTTCCCTACAAAAAAAACTTGCTCATTGCTGATACCTGCTTTTTGCAGGTTCGAATTTGCTGTTGCCGATGTTGTAAAAAAGTAATCGGTTATACTATCGGTTACCATCCGGTTTATCTCTTCGGGCATGGTAAGGTCAAAAGAGCGAATACCGGCTTCAACATGGGCAACTTTAGTATTTAATTTTTTGGCCACTATCGCACACGCCATGCTCGAAGTAACGTCGCCTACAACCAAAACCAAATCAGCCGGATTAGCTGTCAATTCCTTTTCAAACCCGATCATTATCGCTGCTGTTTGTTCGGCCTGTGTACCACCGCCGGCGCCTAAATTTGCATCCGGTTCCGGGATACCTAATTGTTCAAAAAAATCACCGGACATGTTTTTATCATAATGTTGTCCCGTGTGAATAAGGCGATAATTAATATTGTACCCTTCGGCAGCCTTTCTCTTGATAGCATCAATTATGGGCGCAATTTTCATGAAATTTGGCCTGGCCCCAGCTATAATATCTATTAGCATTAATTTATATATAAAGTTTTTCAATAAGTCCGGTAACTACGCATTCAGATTATACCAGGATGATAAATATAAAAGCTGGAATATTTTATACGTATTGTTTGATTTCTTTTCAAAATGGGCAGTAAACATCCGCTCAACATACCCTTTGTTAATAATTTCGAACAAACGGTTCTCTTCGGCAAACTGCATTGCTTTTTGATAACCAATATCATCGACTGCCTTATCCATCGGTGGGTTAAACCCGGCCTTACGGCGGTTAACAATCGACGAAGGCAATTCCTTTAATAAAATATCCCTTAATGGCTTTTTCGATTTTTTTAGCCCAACCAATTCATGATCATTTAATGAAAATCCAATTTCAAAAAGGTCCTTCGTCGCAAGCGGCACGCGCATTTCCTGGCTTTCGAGCATGCTCGATTTATCTGCCACCATAAAATTGTGGCTTAAAAATCCATACAAATCTAACACCATTGCCTTTTTCAAATCAGTTTCCGATTGAAACTTATTAAGTATCAACTGCAATTTATCTTTAAACCTGTCAAAGTATGGCTTTTCTACAAGCATTTCCGAGATTTCGTTTTTCGAAAAAACACCTATCAGGTTTGAGTATCCGTAAATAAAATCTTTTTCATTTAAAAAGCCGTTAAACCTCTCCTGCTTTTTCTTAAAGAAATTAACCCTCGAAAAAAATAAATTAATCACTGACCGGCCAAGGGCAAATAGCTTCCTGAACTTTAACATACGATACCTGGGATAGCCCCCAAATATCTCATCAGCGCCCATGCCGCTTAATATAACTGTATAACCTAATTGTTTTGTTTCGTGCGATAGCTGCTGGGAAGATATAAAGGTAAAATCAGCAATCGGTTCCTCTGTAGCTTTGCTTAAATGCCCTACAAATTGAAGAAAGTCGTCCCCATTCATTACTTCATTTTCTGATAAAGTAATTGCTTTCAGGTTAGCCCCAAACATGGCGGCAATTTTGGTGGCATATTCAAAATCGCTTGTCATCCCTGCCTCCTTGTATTCGGCTGCCGATGCTTGCACTACAAACGCATTCGTTTCATTACGCAGCTCGCTTAAAATGATGCTGGAATCAATACCTCCGCTAAAAAATATGCCCACTGGCACATCGCTCACTGTTTGTTCGTGAACGGATGCTTTAACAGCGGGTTCTGCATCGGCAATATTAACCGGCTTTTTAGAGGGTTGCCAGTAAATAACTTCTTCGTAAGCTACCTTTTCGGCATTGCTTATATCAAGCACGCAATAAGCCCCCGGCCTTATTTTTTTTATTTCTTTAAAGCCGGTATCAGGTTCGTACAAAAAGCCGCTCAAAAGAAATTCGGTGATCTGCTCTTTATCTAATTCCTTTTTTACGCCCTTTATTTTCTCCAACCCTTTTATTTCGGAAGCAAAGGCAAATAAACCTTTGTCATGATAAAAATAGATGGGTTTAATACCCAACTGGTCCCTTGCTATAAATACTTTTTTATTTTTGGCGTCGAGGATGCAAAATGCAAAAATGCCATTGAGTTGGTTTAGCATAGCCGGGCCATACTCAATGTACATATTTAACAAAACTTCAGTATCGCTGCTGCTTTGAAAAATGTAGCCCTTTTCAATAAGACCCTGCTTTAATTTTTCATAATTATAGATTTCTCCATTAAAAATAATGGAGAAATCTTTTGATTGAAGGTGCAATGGCTGGTTAGCTGCAGCAGAGAGATCAATTATACTTAGCCGTAAATGCCCTAAGCCAACATTAAGGTTATTATATTTATAATGATATTGCCCCTGCGCATCCGGGCCGCGATGAGCCATGGCAACTAAGCTATCCCCTAAATCGAGCTCATTAAATGAAACATACCCAGCTATACCACACATAAATATAAAATAGCCTTATTGCGTATATTCATTTTTGCTACCCATATCCTCTTTCATCGAAGGGGTACTTGTTGCATATGGTTTTGTTGCTATACAGCCTATTGAGTTTGAGCCAAATCTAAAGCCTGTTTTGCAACTTTCTATATAGGGGTTTAACACTTTATTTGATACGCAACCCACTTTGCTATCGGGATTATCAAAGAAAAAAGAAACACCGCAGCCTTCGGTAGCTATATGGTCAACTACGTTGCCGTTACCATTTATATACATCCCAACATCACATTGGCCTACCCTGCCGCCAACCCACATATTGGTATTAGGGCACCTGCTCGGGGTACTCTGGTCATAAGTAAATTTCCAACCATACTGGCCTGCGCTACCTGCTTGCCTGGATCCTTGAACAAAGCAATTTTCGAACAAGTTATAATAACTTCCAGACCCACCAACATCACCCCATAATTGAACGCCGATCTCATTGTCTGCCTTTAATGATATGCCACAATTTTTTAAACTTGAAGACGAGCACTGCCACCTGATGCCAATGGCCCCGGGGCTTGAAATGTTTATTGAGAGGTCGGATATGGTATTTCTAACAGGGAAAAATTTACCGCCTATGCGTTGAAAGTCGATTGCAGCATCGGTACCCGTGTAGTTTATAGTACACATGTTACCATAAATTATTTCGGCGTTATATTTAAGGTATACAGTTCTGGAAATTGTAAACGTCTTCCCGGCAGGCAGATTAATTACGCCCCCCTTATCTAATAATGCCTGTAATACTACTGCATCATCAGCCTGGGCACTTTTTAAAGATTTTGATGGGGCTTTCAATAACTTGTGATGGGCGCTTGAGCTTATGGTAGCAAATGCTATTACACTCAATATTAAAAATATTTTTTTCATAGTTCTGTTCTTTATTAATTCTATTTATAAATGGTTATTCAAACCCAAAATAACTCATTAAATTTTACTAATCAAAATGCAACTTGACCAGGCTGAGGTTGCTGAACCAACACCCTATTCCTTCGTTTTAGTATCGCGGCTTTTCGTTGCTTTTTTTGATTGGAAATCAAAACGCCCAATACAATTGGAAGGATTGGGGTTACAAAAAGTGCATAAGCAAAAAACGATTCCATAAAAATAAAAATAGAAACGCCCAATGCTATCAGGTAATCACTATCAGATAACAGCACTTTATTTGATTTGAAAAAAATGGACATAATGAAATAATACACAAACAGCGTAAAGAAAATCCCGTATTTCGATAAAAATCCAATAGGCGAAAAGTGAGCGTTTGCAGTTTCTACGCTATCTTTTCCTCCTGTATCAACATCATAAGTAAAACCTAACCCTTTGCCCAGGAAATAGTCCTGGGGTTTCATTTGATTTATGATAGTTTCAAATTCATTAAACCTTCCGGCGCTAATCCTATCAAGATTTTCTTTATCAGTACCCTTTCCCGAATATGAATCGAAAGTAGCAGTCAATCGCCTGATTGCTATATTATCTGAATTTTTAATAAAAACGGGTATCAGTATGGCCGATGCAATACCCAAAATAATAATATACTTAAAAAGGTCCTTTCGGCGAAAGACAGAAATGTACAGCACAAAAGTAATTACGGCGCTAAATAGCTGCGCCCGCTTACCATAAAGTAAAATAATGATAAATGACGCCAAAAGCATTAAACTACTGGAAAGCATATAATTTGAAAATGGTAGTTCCATGGGCGGGAAGATGGCGAGCCTTGTTGTCCCGGTTGAATTAAATATGAAATAGGTTACGGGCAATAGCGCCAGGCTCCCCCAAAACGAAAACCGCGTATAAAACCTGATGTAATCTTTAAAGCTTGTATAGTCCCAATACCTCGCAAATACAAATACTTTCGCGAAGAAAAAAAACGGGGTGGTAAAGTCGGTAACAAACCTTCGTGATACTTCATTATTCAATAAGCCAACTATAGTACTCACAAATAACAGGCACAGCAATATGGTAATTTGCTTGGTAAGTGTGTATTTGAACCCCAGCGCTATTATCATAAAATCAAGGATAGCACTTATGATAAGGAATTCTAACACATATGAATCCTGGTAAACTGTACGCGAGATTGACGCCAATATCCCAAACAGTGAAAAAATTGGTAAAAAAATTAAATAATATTTTATAAAACGATTCATATACTTACCCGGTAACCTTTAACAAACATTTTTATACAATCCCCGCAAATTTAAACACCTCCTGCATTTTATTTTTTTATTTTTTGTATCGACGAAGCTAACAGACCTGAAACTAATAAATGACCTTCGGCATTAAGGTGATAGCCATCCTCAAGCGTAAGATTATCAATATTATGGTTACTGAGACCTATTAATTGAACATTCGGAAAATTTTTTGCGCAGACATCAATTATTGAGTTATACTGATCAATAGCTTTTGAAACGGCCGGATTTGAAGAGATATATTTAGTGCTTGCCGGCAATATTTTTATATATAAAATGGCTGTATCTTTATATTTATTAAACAATTGTAGCAAATTATTTTCAAATTTCCTTAGCGAAACATATGCCCTGGTTTGGCTTTGCGTTCTTCTCTTCTTGAAAAAGGCTATTATTTTTTTAGATACTGGTTGTGGCATCACAGAAATCATCTTGTTTTCAAGCTTGCTGAAAAGCCTCGGCGCACAGTCAACTACGCCTATCTGAACTACCAGAATATCATTATCCGATAACAGCGAATGCGACAATTTTTTAAACCTGTTACTGGTGCTCGAACCCATAGAAAGGTTATTTACCTTGTATCCGGGCAATTTTTCCCCTAAAAGCACCGGCCATCGCTGTTCATTGCTTAAAGAATCAGGCCTGTTGAATGCCAGTGAATCGCCAACGATAACTATGTTATTCATTTATATACTTAACTAAATTTTCATTAAAACTAAATATACCTTTATTCTCAAAACGTTTAAACATTTCTTCTTTCCTGAACTCCGTATATTCGGGTGCTATTGCCGGGAAGTTGATTACCAATTCTTTTAGTTCCTGCGGTGTATAAGCAATCCCTTTGTATCCTGTTTCCGTAATATTGGCGATAGAGCTGCGGGCTATCTGGCTAAAGGCACAATAAATGGTAGGTATCCCGTAGTTGAGTAAATAATGCTCGACGGCTGAAAATTTCACGATAGCCAGGTCTGCCTGTTCAACAACTTTATTCAGTGAGTCTGTGCCCGAAAATATCTTAATATCATTAGTGTAGTCTGAAAATTTTTCGGGTTTTTCCCTCGGGTGCTGCTTAACAAGTATCTCAAGCGGCCTTGTCTGTTTTATTTCCCGCAGGCAATCTAAAATAACAAAATCGTTTTCTTCATCTATCACCGGCTGAGAAAAAACAACAACGCTAAGCTTTTCAGCTATGCTCTTCCTTACCTTAACAGCCTGCGATTCATTAAAAGTCAGATTGCCCCAATAAGCGCATTTTGAAGCAAGGTATGGGTGGTTTTGTTTAAATTCATCCATAACCCGCACCTGGTTAAACAACACTTTATCGCAAAAAAAGTATTGCGGCAAAGCTGCGGTATTCATCGCCACCGATATAAGCTGAATTGTTTTTATATTATATTTCGATCCAAGCTTAGCAATAAAGTAGGTGTATTGCGTATAAATTTCGCAGGTTATCAGCGCCTTTGGTAAATTATTCCGGGCCTTTTCCTGTCTTACAAGCACTTCCAGGTTTGCCACATATACATGAGTTTCCAGGTAATGAATTATCATTTCGGTTACCGAACTGGAGTATGAAGCACCATACTTCTTATCCAAAGATTTAAGTTTTCGCTTATAAAAGAGTTTATACTTTAATAGAATCAATAATACCTGCCAGGCGCTGCCGATAAAAGTAAAAATGGACGACTTATCGGTGCTATTTATAAAATCATCTTCGGACAAATTATAATTAGATAAAAAGCCTGCATTTTTACCTATCGTTCTTAACCCGTCGGATATGTATAGCTCCGATTGATCTCTAAACTCCTTTACATAATCAACGACATATTGCGAATGGGCCACACCTCTTGAAAGAAAGATCACCGGCTCTGCACGCCTGTCTTTTTTTAAGGAGAATGTAACGGCTTTTAAACATTGCCAGGCTTGCAATAACACTTTTAACAACAGCAATACATAACGCCTTACAAAAATCCGCTTGCGCAGCTTAAGCTTAGAATGTTCTTTTACGACAGTTATTTTTATAGCAGGATATTGGCTTTTTACAAAATTGTATAAGGCGAGGCTTACAAAGTCATAAGGTTCATAACTTAAGGGTTTGGTCACCTCTCCTTCTGCCTCGTAAAAAGGCAAATAAAAATCCTGGCGCAATATTTCGGTAAAAACTATCTCGTCAACCGGGTATTCGTTGATTAAACTATTCAGCGAGCGCCGCCAGTTTTCAAGTGCTATCATCACAAAATACAGGGATGTTTTGCTTGAAATGAAAATATCCTGCAGGTACTTTGGGAGCAAGGATTTGTATTCCTCAAAAATTAATTCCGCTGATCGTAAAAATTCGGGGTCATTAATAAGGACATTTTCGGTTAACATGTGGGCGTTGCCATATTTTTCGGAAAGGGATTTAAATTTCGACAGGATTGTATAATCTGATTTTGGCAAATCAGGCACAATGTTCTCGTTGAATACAATAAATATCTTCATGCTATAAAATAATTATGCAGCCAATATTTGCTGTATATCCGAACATTAACATTATGATAGAATAGTTGAATATATATTTTTGGTATTTACAATATGCCCTTCAATATCCAAAAGTTTTTTATCATCTCCATTTAAAAAAGCTTCTACTTGTTTATATATGCCCGGCTTAAACGCGGTATCAAGCGCATTATCAAATTCGTGCGGGGTTGTTTGAACACTGCCTTTAAGCTGCACGTTAATACCTTCCAGGGGTTTTAAATAAATCCTGCGTTTGCTTGTCAGTAGTTCCAGTGCCCAGCGTCCAGCGCTTTCCCAATTAGACAGGTAGGAAAACAAAACCCCTTTTTCCGTAATACCTGCACCTGCAAAATTGGTTTTACTATGCCAGGTTAAACTCCCGGCTTTTGAATAACAGCTCATTTCCGCCGGGCTGCCGGCTAAATAAAAAGCAAGATCAACCACGTGTGTTGAATTGGCAAAAAACCAGTTCTCCTTTATTCCCGGAGCTTTTTTTAATGGTTCAATAACGTGCGCCCATTCGGTAAACTCAAACAACATGCTTTGTAACCCGCCGTCCTCTTCTATCATTTTTTCGGCCTCTATAACCGATGAATAAAACCGCCTGTTATAGGCCACAAATACTTTATGGTTATAGGGTTTTAAATTCTCTTCGTTAGCCAGCAATTCTTCAACGCTTATGGCGGCAGGTTTCTCCACCAAAATTTTGTCGGCGCCTGCTTCAAGCAGTTTTAGCATATTGTGCATCAGGCCTTCGGTATTAGTAGCTAAAAATGCCACGGTATTTGGGGCCAGTTGATTATTCGCAAGATAACCATCAACACCCCCGATTACCGGCTTAACCCTTGTTTCTTTTTCAAAATTATCAGCCGAAGCCTGGCCGCGCCCAATATTTACAAACGGGATATCCATGGCCTGCAAAACTTTTGCATAGGCAACGGCCATAGGGCCTGATCCGACTAAAAGTACACTTGGCTTCATTATGTTATCGGACAAATTTTAGTTTCACCTTCTATTATATCATTATATTTTTTCAACAGGGCATCAATAAATGGCACGTGAGATGCACATGCTTCGTCATAGGTTGGCAGTAAACATGATCCTTTTGAGAAAAGATCATCCGCCAGCCTCGCTGTTAACGAACTTTGGTATTCAACTTTCAAAGGTTGTTTATTATCAGCTGTTTCCGAACCTATTTTCTGATAAAATAACGAGGCATTGGCTGCTTCTTCTATATGCCAGCTTTCATCAGCGGTGCTTATTAATACGCTCAAAAGTTTTGATTCACCTTTGAATGATGAAACTGAAAAAAATGACCCGTTTTCCAGTGTGCCTTTTATTGTACCCGTAAATTCCATGTACCCGGGGCGTTTGCTTTCAATTAATTCATCGTCAATCCAATCGGAGCTTATATTCTTTACAGTTGATCCGCCTAAATAAGTGCAAAGATCAATAAAGTGCAGCCCATTACAGCCCAGGCCCCAGTTTGCACCAATAACATGCATTTTTATTGCCCCCTTGCCAGTAAGTTGCCGTTTAATTTCCTGATAGTGGCCAAACATCCGCCTTGCGTGATTTACCCATGTGGGTACTGAACTTTGTTTGATAATTTCAGACACCTCATTATAGGATGCCAGATCCTGGAACAACACTTTTTCAAGAATGAGATACGCGACCTTAAACTCTGCGAGCAATTTGGTTACTATTTGTTTTCGCACATTGGCGCCTGTAGCAACGATCACCAGGTCAAAAGAAGACGGCAGACCTTCCCAACCGGTTACATAATGAACAACATGCTCACCCGGAACTTCATTGGCACGACTTTTAGCTATCTCCAATGATTGCTCCGAAGGATCGAGTACATACACCTGCTGGCCTGTCTTCGCGTTAAGCAAGCCTTGTAAATGCCTGCTCCCTAATTGTCCCGCTCCTATTATCAAATTAGTTTTCATTTTTATTGATTATTTACAAGGCATTCTCGGTTATCAATTTATCTTTTGCCGAGGCCACAAAAAAATTGGCCCGGTTAAATAACAAGTAAAGCCCATTTGCGATCAGGATCATAGAAAACTGGAGTATCAATGTTATGATCACTATTTGTTCAGTTTTTAAGCCTGAGAACTTGTAAAGTACAAGCAGAACTAAACCTGTTACCAGGATCACCATAAACCACCATTTTAAAAAATTAACTTCCCTGTTAAGCGCAATCGATATGGTGCCCGCTATACTTATACCTAAAATGTTGATCTTTAATAAAAACTGGTAAGCTAAAAAATGCGTCAGTGCTTTATATGCCGGGAAATATTTCAGAATAGCGATATTTAACAATGGGCTCACCATAACCAGCAATACCGATATCAGCAAAATAAAGCCTGCGCCGTACTTTAATATCTGCATCCTGTAAACCGAGCTCAGGCTTGCCCGCTTTAATAATATAGGCGAGTAGTAAAACAAAACGGTTACAAAAAACAGGTAAATGGTGCTGGCAATATTATCGGCCAGTTGGTAGTTGCCCTTTAAAGGTTTATTGTCCGAAAAAAAGTTCAGCAAAAACCTGTCATAAGTTAAAAAGTAGGTACTAACTATCCCCATCAGCGTCATTTTTATGCCCGATTTTATTTGAGGCTTTATGGTACTCGCAATATGCCGGAGATCTTCTTTATTAAACTTCAGCCGCAGCATTTTCAGTATGGGATAAGCCTGCACCCCATTGATAAAATTTGAGACAAACAACGATAACAGCCAGTATAAAAAAAACTGTTTTATGTCGGTGGCTAAAAAAAACACACAAACGAAATAAATGACAGAGAAAACCAGGTTGGATATATTGATACCAAGTATCTTATCCTCTAACCGTAACAGGGTTTGAAAAATACTTTGAAAATATATCATGGATGATATTACCGACACCACCCATAATTGGCCGGGCAAAATTATGATGCCGGTTAAAAAAGCGATGAACGAAATTAAACAAATGTAATAAAGCGTGTTCTTAACATAGGTTTGTTTAACCTCAAAACCACTATCCACAACATAGGCCTTTATCAGCGCCTGGTTTAAGCCCATCATCAGGTATTGTGAGTAGGTTAAAAATATGAACCCAGGGATTGTTTTGCTGTATTCTGCCGGTCCTACTTTTTTAGCAATAACAATATAGGAAAGCGCAATTATCCCGTACTCAAGATACCGTAACGCCGAAAAAAGCAAAGATTTTCTGATATGTCCCATCTTTAGCTGATAAAAAAAGATGAAAAATATGTAGTTAGTTCGTTATTATTAATTGCGTTACTCTTTGGGTGCATAGGCAGTTCTGTGTCGATTATTTAATTTTTATTTGCTAATTAAAAATGGTCTTAAAAGGCTAAAATATACTCGGCAATAATCCAATCCATCATCGTATCAATATCTACGCTCCGCTCTGCCGGCATTACCATTTTTTTAATATTACTTAAACCATGCAAGCCTGATTTTTTTAAGGAAGAAACCTTCACAAGGTACATGGAGCCATTGTAAGCAAACACCGGCGGGCACTCTTGTCGTGTACTAAAATCCGCCTTTTTGCTTTTTTGAAGGTACCCTTCGGGGTTTTCTTCAAACATACTAAAGTAAGGGTTTTCCTTTACGTTTTTAACCGATACAGCCATCTCGCAGTCGTCGGTAAACTGTTCTTTTAACCTGTCGAAGTCCTCCATTGTCCTGAACGGCGAGGTTGGTTGCAGTAAAAGCATCGCATCAAAAAATTCACCTTTCGCTTCATAACAATTCAGCGCATGCATAATTACATCGTTGGATGATGCACTGTCCGAAGCCAATTCTTCCGGCCTTTTAAAGGGAAGATCCAAACCATAATCAGCGGTTATTTTCAATACGTCATCGTCATTTGAAGAAATACAAATAACGTCATCTGCTCCCTTAACTGCCAAAGCAAATTCTATAGAATATGCTATTAATGGTTTACCGCCCAAAAGCTTCGTGTTTTTACCCGGCAACCCTTTTGATCCTGCCCTGGCCGGGATGATAATTAAAGTCCTCATAAAAAATTAATATGCTTTATATCTACCTGGGCCTTCATAAAATCCTGGTGCTTGCCTATATCTAACCAGTAGCCTAATATTGGATAGTGTACCAGGTTGCAGTTTTCTTCAAGTATTACCTTATCCATCAGGTCGGTAGCATTATAAAAAGTACCTTTTTCGCAATGTTTTTTTAATTCAAATTTCAATATATAAATGCCACCATTTGAATAGTAGGTATAAGTAGGTTTCTCTATAAATGATGCTACCTCCTTATCTTTTGTTTGCAAAACGGCATAAGGCACATCTACAATGTAAGGAATGCTGGCCAGCGCCATAGTTGCTTCTTCCTGCTTGTAGAAGTTATAAAACTCCTCGAAATCGATGTTTGTCAGCAAGTCCGAGTTCATCACAAGGATATCCTCCTGGTCTATTTTATCTATCAGTGAAATTGCACCTATTGTCCCCAACGGCTCATTTTCTTCGATATAGGAGATACGCACTTCTTTTGACGATCCATCGCCAAAATAGTCCATAATTTGTTCTTTCAGATACTTTACACTTATGTAAAACTCTGTGATGCCGTAAGCGATCAGGCGGTCGATGTTATGTTCAATAATGGGCTTATCGCCTATTTTCAACATTGGCTTTGGCACCTGGTCGGTAAAAGGTTTTAAGCGCTCGCCCCTGCCACCGGCCATAATTAATGCTGCCAGGGGCAAAACGGTTTTTGTTTTTTTTAAGTCGATGATCTGTAAAAGCTTAAAATCATCATCAACCAATGGCACTAAGGTAATGCCTGCTTTGCGGTAGGTTTTGATCAACTCAACACTATCAGCGCCTTCGGTAAGGTATTTAAACTTCGTATTCATGAACGCGCCCACGGGTTGGGAAATTTCGAGGCCGTTTAGCAGGCCCCTGCGGATATCACCGTCAGTAATGGAGCCCATCATCGTATCGTTTTCATCAATTACGAATATGGTCCGACTGGCATTTATAGATAATTCATCCAAAGCCTTAAGCGCTGCCCGCGCCGGCTTATCAATGTGAATTATGTGTTCCTCGTGCCTGATCATTTTATAAATAATTTGAAAACCTTAATACCCGTTATTTAAAAACTGATGTCATAAAATTCCTTTTTCAGCAAATTATCCAAAGGCGTACTTTTTATCACACCGATAATATCCTCGGATGCATTTTTACTGCCGTAAGGGTTTTCCACCTGTTTTAAACTTTCCCTGAATGATGAACTTAACGCTTTATCAATTGCATTTTTAATTTCAGCCAATTCCGGCCCGCAATCAATTACGCTTGCCGCTCTTATCCGGCCGCGCTGCCTGTCGCCGATATTTATGGTTGGAGTTTTAAATGATGGTACTTCAATAAGCCCGCTGGATGAATTGCCAACAACCACATCCATAAACTGTAAAGCCGATAGGTAGCGTAACTGTCCCAGCGATGTAAATGCTATTGATTTATCGCTATGCCCGGCAACGTACTTATCAATTAGCTGGTTAATTATCCTCCCGTCAGTATCGGCGTTTGCTTTTGTAAAAATAATAGCCGTATCCTTCAGTTCATCTATCGCGCCGAGCAATGCGGTAAATTGTTTTTCGGCCGTAGCATTTTCCAGTGTAACAGGATGAAATGTTACTAAAATATTCTGTTTATTAAGCTTAAATCCGATGCTTTCTTCAAAAGCTTCACGCGATAACAACTTTAACTTATTTATGTTTTCTATTCCAAGCGCGCCAACATTGTAAACCGTTCCCGGTTGTTCACCTAACTGGATGATCCTTTGCCTGTATTCTTCAGTAGAAGTAAAATGCAGGTGCGACATTTTGGTTATCGAATGCCGGATTGGCTCGTCAAAAGCCCCCTGTGTGGTTTCGCCGCCATGGCAATGCGCTATAGGTATACGGGCAACCATCGCCGCCGTTGCCGCCGCAAAAATCTCGAACCTGTCACCTAATAATAGCACAAGATCAGGGGTTAACTCCTGGTAGGCTTCCGCGAACCCGATCATCCCCAAACCCATGCTTTTTGATATTCCTGCGGGGCTATCTGAAGACAGTAGAATTTCTATTTTTTTGGTAATATGGAAGCCGTCCGCCTCAATTTGCCTATAGGTCAGGCCAAATTCTGGTGATAAGTGCATGCCGGTGACTAAAAGCTGTAGTTCTATTTCCGGGTCGTTTTGCAAGCCGTAAATTGTCCAGTACAACAGCCCATATTCGGCCCTTGTACCGGTAACTACACACACTTTCCTTTTTCCCATTATAACGAAATTATTTCATCACTTTTAAAGTCCCTTGCAGCGGTTTTTCCAATCACACCGTCCCAATTCATCGGGCTGATGCCGGTGCCGGGCCGTTTAACTGTTAAATTCTCCTCTGAAAAAACCTCACCTTTAACTATATCCCTGCCTGCAACAATACTTTTCCTTACAATTTCAATATTCTTTTTTTCGGACTCAGATGGTATTTTAAAGCCTTCGCCCAATGCCATGTCAATGTTCCTTATACTCTTTACCATCTCCTTTAACTCACCAGGCTCCAATGAGGCCGGATGATCGGGGCCTTCCATAGTGCGGTCAAGGGTAAAATGTTTTTCGATGATGGTAGCCCCCAACGCTACCGCGGCAACTGGTACTTCGATGCCCATGGTATGATCGGAGTAGCCGATCTCAATGCCCAGCTCCTCTTTTATATTCAGCATCGCTTTCAAATTCACATCCTTCATCGGGGTGGGGTATTCGGTATTGCAATGCAAAACGGTTATATTTTCTTTTTTTGCGCCTGCGGCTATTAATGCATTAACTGCATTTTTAACATCGTCCATGGTACACATCCCTGTCGACATGATCAATTGGGGGAATGCCTGTGCCATATGCCGCAAATAAGGAAGGTTGGTGATTTCGCCTGAAGGTATTTTACCGATAACCACACCCAGGCTTTTCAGGAAAACGATGCTATCCTGGTCAAATGGGGTTGATAAAAACTTAATGTCCACTTCTTTACAATGGCGTAAAATTTCATCATGCATGTGCTCGGTAAGTTCCAACTTTTTGAGCATGTTGTATTGCGAGTTATCTCCGTCGTTAAGGTTGGCCTTTTGATAATCGGCTTTCTGTACTGTTTTATTTACCAGTTTGTCTGCCTTAAAAGTTTGGAATTTAACATAATCGGCATCCGCTGCCTTTGCTGCATCTATCAATTTAAAAGCATTTTCAATGCTGCCATTATGGTTTACCCCGGCTTCTGCAATTATCAATGTCCTTTTCATAAGCCCATCCTTTTAACCGGTACACCTGCATAAGTGCCCGATTCCTCTATATTTTTTATTACCAAACTGCCTGCGCCAATAACAACGTTATCGGCTATGCTTATACCATTTATTATTACTGTACCACTACCAATAAAGCAATCATCTCCTAAATTAACATTTCCATTCAATATGGCACCGGTTGAAATATGATTGTTGCTGCCAACTTGGGCATCATGTTCAATAATGGATGCTGTATTTATGATATTATTTTCACCAATGTGCGCGCCGGCATTTACTAAGCAATTATGATGAATAATTGTACCTGCCCCAACAACTGCAAATTTAGACACTGTGGCTTTTGGCGAAATTATAGTAGCAATTTTGGCGTTCTTTAACTTCAAAGTACTGAATATCTTTTTACGAATTGCTGCGGATTTTATCTGCCCGACAGTAACTAAAAAATAATTATCTAAAGCTATTAATTTATCAATCTCCTCGTCAGTCCCGATAACAGGATAGTCTAATACCAACGGCCCTTTCCTAAAACTCTGATCTAATATACCCTTGATTTCCCAGGCACCTGTAGCCTCTATAACATCTATACAAGATTTACAGTGACCGCCGCCGCCTATCAGTATCAATGGTTTTTTAGTCATAAAAATCCTTTATTTTACTGATAACCTCGGCGATCTCCTCGTCAGTTATATTGGACGAGCATGGCAAGCTGAGGCATTGACTATATATCCTTCCAGCTACATCGCCCTCATTATAATAAATATCGCTTGAAAAAGCTGGCAGCTGATTCATAGGAACCCAAAACGGCCTTGTTTGTACACCGTGCCCATCCAGGTGTTTCAATAATTCTTTTGACCTGTCAAAAACTGCCGTGTAAAGCCAGCAATTAGGATCTGTGTTTTCTGTCACAACTTGCGGTTTAAAACCTATCACGTTTTTTAAACCCTCGTTATATAATTTGTTGATTTCTTTTTTTCGCGCTATGAAACCAGGCAATTGTTCCATTTGGGCAACGCCCATTGCTGCAAGTATATTTACCATGCGGTAGTTGTACCCTACCTCATCGTGATAATATTCTATACCCTCGGTTTTGGCTTGTGTGGTTAAATGTTTTGCTTTTTTGGCGAGGGCAAGGTCATTTGTCAGTATCATACCGCCGCCACCGGTGGTTATAATTTTGTTGCCGTTATAACTTAAACAGCCAAATATGCCAAATGATCCCGCAGGCTGGCCATTATAAGTTGAGCCCAATGATTCTGTGGCGTCTTCAACTACTTTAATGTGGTGTTTTTCTGCCAAAGGCACTAATTTACCCATATCAACCATGTTGCCCAAAACATGTACAGGGACAATTACAGGTATTTTACGGCCGGTAGCTTTATGATAACATGCGCCGTCCTTATCAATACATTCCTGCTCTAAAAATTTTTGAAGCAGATCAACATTCAGTTCCCAGGTATCCTCATAAACATCCATCAAAACTGCATCAGCGCCCATGTACTTTATCACATTGGCAGGGGCAACAAATGTTATGTTGGGTAAAATAACCAGGTCGCCTTGCTGTACACCGGCAAGTAATAAGCTTATATGCAGGGCCGAAGTACCGTTTGAAGTAGCTATGGCTTTCGCAACATTGCTAAACGAGGCAGAAACTTCCTCCATCTTATTTACATAACTGCCCACTGACGATACCCAATTGGTATCAAGGCAATCTTTTACATACTTCCATTCATTCCCGGAAAGATTGGGTACTGATAACGGTATCATATATTGTAAATATCGGCTTTATATTGTTTCAAATTTTCAGGATTCCTAAACCATGCGATTGTTTCGGCAAGGCCTTGAGCCAGATCATATTTCTGTACCCAGTTGGTATGTTTTTTTATCTTTTCGTTTGATCCGTATAAACGGAACACTTCCGATTTTTCAGGCCGTATCCTTTCCTTATCAGTAACGATAGTAGCCCTTGGGTTAATTTGCCTGATAAGTTCGTTAGCGAGGTCACCTACCGAAATTTCCGATTGTGTAGCAATATTGCAATCATGCCCTATCAACCCGTCAGATTTCGCGATCTCAACGAAGCCATTTGCGGTATCTTTAACATATAAAAGGTCGCGGGTTGGTATAACATCACCCAGCTTAATTTCTTCTTTACCGTTTAATAATTGTGTTATTATGGTAGGAATTACTGCACGGGCAGATTGCCTTGGGCCGAATGTATTAAATGGCCTCACTATGGTTAGCGGCAGGTTAAAGCTCCGGTAAAATGACTCCGCAATGCAATCAGCACCAATTTTTGATGCTGAATATGGCGACTGCGGCTGACGCGGGTGTTTTTCATCAATCGGTATATATTGGGCGGTGCCATATACTTCGGAAGTTGATGTAACCAAAACCCTTTCGATATTTAAATCTTTAGCAGCTTGCACAATATTTAACGTGCCTTTTACATTGGTATCGATATATGAATCGGGCGAATGATAACTGAACGGGATGGCAATAAGTGCAGCCAGGTGAAAAACAACATCAATATCTTTCATGGCGGTGCGCACTCCATTAGGATCCCGGATGTCACCTGTAAATACTTCTATTTTTGATAGTTGCCCCGGTGAAAATGAATCCATCCACCCCCAGCTATTAAACGAATTATAATAGGCGAAAGCCTTAACACGGCACCCTTCCTGCAGCAACTGTTCCACCAAATGACTGCCTATAAAACCATCGGCGCCGGTTACCAATACTCTTTTATTTAGTAATTCCATAACTCAACTATTATAACCTGGCATCAACAATACCCCTATTGATAAAGGCTTTGGTATCGAAAATTACTGCATTATTGCCATTTGTTAATTTATTATAATCAATTGTATTAAATTCATCGTGGGCAACTGCTAATATAATGGCATCATATGCGGTGTCTAAATTAGGCACCAGGTTTAAATTGTACTCTTCATGAACCTTTTCATTATCTGCCCAGGGGTCGTAAATATCAACGCTAATTCCAAACTGGTGCAATTCATGATAAATGTCAACTACTTTGGTATTACGGATATCGGGGCAATTTTCTTTAAAGGTTATACCTAATATTAATGCCTTGCAACCTGCTATTTTATGGCCTTTTTGTATAAGCAGCTTAACAACCTTATTGGCAACAAACAGCCCCATATTATCATTAACCCTTCTGCCGGATAGTATTACCTGGGGATGATAACCTAATGATTCCGCCTTATGTGCAAGGTAATAAGGATCAACACCTATACAATGGCCGCCTACTAAGCCGGGTTTATATTTCAAAAAGTTCCATTTGGTACCTGCCGCATCCAGTACATCGTTGGTATCGATGCCCATGCGGTCGAATATCAATGCTAACTCGTTAACAAAGGAAATATTAACATCGCGTTGTGCGTTTTCAATGGCTTTTGATGCTTCCGCAACTTTAATGCTTGGTGCTTTGTGTGTACCGGCAATTATAATAGAGCGGTACAGTTCATCAACCCTTTCCGCAATTTCAGGTGTCGAACCGCTGGTTACTTTTTTGATCTTTGTTAAAGTATTAACCTTATCGCCAGGGTTGATACGCTCGGGTGAATAACCCGCAAAAAAATCAACGTTGAATTTTAATCCCGATACTTTTTCAAGTACCGGTACGCAATCTTCTTCGGTACAACCAGGATATACAGTCGATTCATAGATCACAAGGTCACCCTTTTTTAAAACAGCACCCAACATTTCTGATGCTTTGATCAACGGGGTAAGGTCTGGTGCCTTAAACTGGTTAATAGGCGTTGGGACTGTTACGATAAAGGTATTATAATTACGCAGAGCCTCTTTATCAAAGGTAAAATCCAAACCAATGTTTTTTTCTCCTTTTTAAGCCTGATAACGCTTTCCAGGTCTTCCAGGTCGGCTTCCATGGTGCGGTCGGTGCCACCACTAAGCTCGTGAACACGTTCTTTATTAATATCAAAGCCGAGGACGTTATATTTTTTTGCAAACTCCACAGCAAGCGGTAACCCTACGTAACCCAACCCGATTACCGCAATATTAAATTGTTTAACGTCATTAAAGTCCATAATAATAAGATGTGTATAGGTAGATGATGGTTTATTATGAGAACTACGTTGTCATAAAGCTTTATTTTTTGCTCTTATTCTTGAATACTTTTTTGAAGAAAGATAACCTTTTAGGTTTATCTTCCTGGTAATAACCTCCGCCATAGCCATAACCGTAACCATAGCCATATCCGTAGCCATAACCGTAGCCATAACCGTAGCCATAACCCGATTTGTAATCGATCGCGTTGAATACTATATTTAAGTTCGGCAGTTTTTGGTTTTGATAAAAATCGTCAATTAAATAAATCTGGTTCTTTAACGTATAATTATGGCGTACAATAAACATGGTTGAATCTGCAAATTTGGATAAAATTTGCGCATCGGTAACCAGCCCCACAGGTGGCGCATCAATAAGTACGTAGTCAAAATCTTGCTGTAACTCTTTCACCAATGTTTCAATCCTCCCATTGGTAAGCAACTCTGCAGGATTAGGCGGCACAGGGCCGCAGGTAATTATCGAATAGTTCTCCAGCTGTGGTACAGGTTTAATAATGTCTTTATAAGACATTTTAGAAATTAGATAATTGGATATACCCTGTTCATTGGCAAGGCCTAATGCAACGTGTAATTTTGGCTTGCGTAAATCCAGCTCGAGAATGATTACTTTTTTTCCAGACATTGCAAGGCTGGCGCCAAGGTTTAACGAAACAAAGGATTTACCCTCGCCACTGACGCCTGAAGTAAACAGCAACACTTTATGTTCATGGCCTGCGCCCACAAACTGCAGGTTAGTACGTAGTGTTCTTATCTGTTCAGCTACTATCGACCGTGGTTTTTCCACTACAATAAGTGACTTAGTGTCGTCGGAATGCGCAATTTCAGCCAAAACCGGTGCATTGGTTATTTTTTCAATATCGGATCGTTTGGTGATCCGATTATTAAGCATGTGCCTTATATAAATGATAATTACCGGGAAAAATAAACCCAGCATAAAGA
>JABDCF010000005.1:38273-70287 GCA_013288235.1 Bacteroidota bacterium
ATCGGGCAGGTTTGATGCCAGCGACATCTGCTGCTCTTCGCGCTTTTTTAACAGGAAACTAAATAATGTGTCTTTAATGGTTTGCTGCCGCAAAACATCCATTAAACCGCGTTCTTTTTGTGGAACATTTTTAATAACACCGCTAAATACATTGTTCTTTTTTTCTAACTGCTGTTTAGTTGACAGTAGCCCAACCTTAAGATTTTTAACGGATTGCCGTACAGTAGATTTAAGCGAATTTATCTGATCAGTAATTGAATGTACTATGGGGTTTGTTTCGGGTATAGTTTGTAATAAACTTTGTTTTTTAAGTTCCGTTTGTCCCAGTTCATTTACCAATCCAAGCAATGTGGGGTCTTCAATGCTCAACATCGAAGGCAGCTTTTCCTGGGAATCATCTGAACTGTTTACATCATTTTCTAAATTTTGTAAAACCGCCAGTTGTATGTTTATTTTCTCCAGATCCGCATCATTTTGTTGTACAGTCTGCATAAACTCATGCGACTGGGAGCTTATATCTGCTATTTGATTAGTGGATTTATAGTTCTGTACATTTTGTTCAGCAGTACCCAGTTCATTCGATAATTTTATCAAACGTTCATCAATAAAATTTAAAGTACTTGATGCAACTTTATTTTTATCTGCAACAGCGGCATTATTATACTCGAGTACAAGGCGGTTTAACAGGTCTTCGCCTCTTTTTGGTATTGCATCCTGGTAAGTGATAATTAAAACTGTACCATCTTTACTTACCGGCGAAACAGATAATGTTGTAGAATAAGTTTGATAAAAATAGTCGAGGTCATTAAACTTTATATCATATTGGACATTAAAAAATTTAGGATCTACCTGTTGTGCTGTGATAAGCACGGTACCGAGGTCAGTTTGAATGGGGTAGTTTATTTGCCCCTTTTTCCCATCAACCTCTACCTCTGTGTTATTAAGTAATTTTACTTTTAAATATTCGTTGTAACTTTGATGATTTGGTTTTAAAAGTTCTGCCTGAAACGGGACAGTTTCATACAAAGGAACTTTTCGTGCGCGCCCGGTTTGAAAATAGGATACTTGTAATCCCAAATCTTTAACTACCTTTTCAAATAAGGTATATGATTTAAGTATCTGAATTTCATTATCGATTATTTTATCGGAGGAAAAAAGGTCAAGGCTTTTTAATATGTCATCACCTGCGCCACCGCCGCCATTTTGTTTGTCTTGCTTTATTAAAAGGTCTGTTTCAATCTGGTATAAAGGAGTTGTAACCTTAATATATATATAGCCTAAAGCCAGGAAAACGATAAGGGAAACAACAAACCATTTCCAATGCTTTATATAAATAAATAACCTTTCCCTTAAATTTATTTCTTTCTCATCATGGTCTATTAAACCATTTGTATTTTCATTAAAACTCATTTCTAAAAATTAAAATTTACGAATGTTTACCATAATAAAAAGCGATAACTATCAAAGATATTACACTGATAATAACAGGTAATACTTTAAATACTGGGTCGGATTGTTGGATCCGCACTTTTATAGGTTCAACATATACAAGGTCATTTGCCCGTAAATAATAATAGGGGGAATTATAAAGTTCACGGCTTGTTAAATCTACACGTCCAAATTCTTTTTTTCCGTTATCATCCCTTACAATCAGGATATTGGTCCTTTTTCCATAAATGGTAAGGTCGCCAGCCATGCTCAATGCTTCGGGTAAAGTAACCCTTTCATTAGGTATAATATATACCGATGGCCGCGCCACTTCGCCAATCACTGATATTTTATAATTCAATAAGCGCACGTTAACCGTTACCTCTTTTAAATAACCTTTTAATTTGTTTTTTATAACATCCCTTGCCTGCGAGGTAGTTAACCCTGCTACTTTTATTGGGCCTATAAGAGGTTCCACTATAGTACCGGCCGAATCAACCAAAAAGCCAGGGGATGCCTGCGTGGTGCCAACAGAAGCAGCACCGGTTCCCGAAGAAAGATTCCCTGTTGAGCCATTATCGCTGGTAACCGGCATGGTAGAATATGGGTTAAAAAAACTGCTGGCATATGGGTTAAGCGACCCTATGTCAACTGCGAGTATATCTCCGGATTGTATTTTGGGAACATACGCCTGTATAACAGCAATAGTATCATGCTGATTGGCCCCTTTTTGGAAATAAACAACTTGTTTTTGATTGACACAGGAGGTTAACGATATTATAATTGCCTGGAATATAAAGACTCCTAAGTATAATTTTTTTCTCATGCTTTATTTTTCGTAGATAATCAGTGGTCACGGTAAGATGACTTTCGCGCAAAAATATCATTTTTTATCTAACAAAAGAATTGTTTGCTAAGCGCTTTAAAAATTAAGTGTTAAAATATTCGCTTAAACACATGTGTATAAGGCAATTATTAAAACAGGGTAAGGGATTTATCAATATTTATGATTTTTAATACCATCACTATTGACAATTTTTCAATTGGAATAGGTAGAAATAAAAGGAATTAGTTTCGATAAAAATTATAACTATATGAAAATAATAAGGTTTACTCTTTCCCGAAATAATCATCTTTCAACCCATCTATCTCACGCCTATCCCGTTTTGTAGGCCGTCCTGTGCCCCTGTCGCGTTTTAATATAGGCGCCTGGAACATTGATTTAAAGGCCTGAGTTTGTTCCACCGGGGTCATGTCCTGATAAAACTCAACAGATGTTTTGGCATCCACCCTATTTTCGAGCAGGCCTGTAACTTTCAAAACTTTGCGGTCAGGCCCTTTTGATACCTGGTAAATTTCGCCAACCTTTACTTCGTGCGATGGTTTAATGTTTTGGCTGTCCAGCTTTACACGGCCCGCCTTACAGGCATCGGCAGCCAGCGTACGGGTTTTAAATATCCTTATTGCCCACAGGTATTTGTCTATTCTTAATTTTTCTTTTTCCGGCATAATTAACAGCAAACTTACGAGGATATTCATTCCATGTAACCAAAATCCCTTAAAATTCCTTTAATTTGTCAAAAGTTATATTTACTGATGCAAGACCTTAAAAAATTAATTGAAGAAGCCTGGGAAGACCGGAAACTATTACGTTATACTGAGTATGTTAACGCCATTGATGCTGTTATTGAAAAATTGGATAAAGGCCAATTACGCGCTGCCGAATTGATAGGCACACGCTGGCACACCAATGACTGGGTGAAAAAAGCCGTTATATTATATTTCCCTACCCGCCAGATGGAAGAAATTTCGGTTGGCCCTTTTGTATTTCATGATAAAATGAAATTGAAAACCGACTATGCAAAAACGGGCGTACGTGTAGTACCGCATGCTATTGCACGTTACGGGGCTTACCTGGCAAGCGGCGTTATCATGATGCCATCGTATGTTAACATAGGTGCCTATGTTGATGAGGGCACTATGGTTGATACCTGGGCTACCGTGGGTTCGTGCGCACAAATTGGCAAACATGTACATTTAAGCGGCGGCGTTGGCATTGGCGGCGTTTTAGAGCCGGTACAGGCCGCACCTGTTATTATTGAAGATAATTGTTTCCTTGGCTCAAGGGCAATAGTTGTTGAAGGCGTTCACCTGGAAACTGAAGTTGTTTTAGGGGCAAACGTGGTTTTAACCGCTTCGACTAAAATTATTGATGTTACCCACGAAAAGCCAATTGAATATAAAGGAATTGTACCTGCGCGTTCAGTAGTGATCCCCGGCTCGTATACTAAAAAGTTCCCAGCAGGCGATTACCAGGTACCATGTGCCTTAATTATAGGCAAACGTAAAGAATCAACCGATAAAAAAACATCGCTGAATGATGCTTTGCGGGAAAATAATGTTGCTGTTTAGTAATTGGTTGATTGAGTTGGATTGAGTTGGATTGAGTTAGATTAAGTGAGTAGTTGAATTTTTACTTAATAAAATAATTAACCACTCACTTAATCAACTATTCACCTAATCAACTAAACCATGAAAATACTCATAAGGCTTCCTAACTGGCTTGGCGATGTGGTGATGGGGACTGCTTTTGTAGCTGCGGTAAAGGAGCTTTATCCCGGGGCCAAGATAGACGTAATCATTAAGAAAGAATTGGCAGGTATTGCCTCTCTTATCCCAGGGTTGAATAATATTTATCCATTTTCAAAGCAGGAATTTAAAGGCTTAATGGGTGTTTATCGCTTCGGTAAGCAATTAAGACCTGAGAAATACGATCTTTTTTTCAACCTGCCTTCGTCACTATCCTCATTGGTGATGGGATGGGCAACCTGGGCAAAAAAACGTGTTGGGTTTGCCAAAGAAGGCGGCTTTTTTTTGCTGACAAACATTTGTAAAAGACCTGTAAACGTTCACCGGGTTGATGAGTATATTTCGATACTGGAACAATTTACAAGCAAAAACATAGCTGAAAGGCAGGTAAAATTGGTCGTTGATGAACCTATACCGCTGAATAAAACAAGGGTTTTGATCAATTTTAACTCCGAAGCCGATTCAAGAAGGATGCCTGTTGGCAAAGGCGTTGCTATTATTAACTTACTAACCAAAACCTTCAAGGAAACGACCTTCACTTTCATAGGCTCGCCAAAAGAAGCGACTTTTGTCGAACAAGTGATAGACGGCGCTGAAAACAAAGATCAGATTGAAAGCTTTGCAGGCAAAACTGACCTTGTGGGGCTAGCCTCGTTAATGGCCGCTTCCGCTGCTATTATTACTACCGATTCCGGGCCCGCCCACCTGGCAAATAGCGTAGGCACGCCAACCATTGTTTTATTCGGCGCCGGTAACGAGCATAATACTGCCCCATACAATAAACAAAACTTAACGGTATTGCGCTATGGCAAGCTTGAATGTGAGCCTTGTGTTAAAAATACCTGCAAATTGTACGGTGTACCCAAATGCATGCAAATGCTTGATGAACTGCAGATTATTGACGCGTTAGGCCATTATTTATCTGCTAACACGGCAGATTAATTACCCTTACTTTCCAGCTTTTTATAGATCGAGATACAAACTTCCAATAAGTTCTTGTCGAAGCCGTTTATTGTTTTTGCAGGCGGGTTAAAAGGTTCCAAAGGAATGGCGGGCGTGCCGATGTTTAACTTTTCAAATAATCGGGCGATTTCTGACGACGGATCATTGCAAAATTTATCGTGGTTGAAAAATATCGTGTTAGTAGTATGGTTTTGGTTGACGTACTGGTAATAGTTTTTCCAATTTAACAGCCAAAAATTTATATCCGTTTTAGGGTAGTCCTGCATCCCTCGGAAAATTTCCTTATCATTAAAAAAAAATGGCTTTTGGTTTAACCCAAATTCAAAATGCCCCAGCCAGTTCATGTAATCCAGGGTAAACTTATCCTCCTGTTGAATTTTAGAAAAATGTATATGCTGATTAAGTAACGAAATCGCCTGTTGTAAAGGATCACGAAAAGGGATGATGATATGAGAGGCGGGGAAAGCTTTCTGCAAATAACCAAACCTTAAAACGTTATTATTATTTTTCGACAGGTATCGTGTTTGATTTTCCGTCTCCGCGCTGATCAGGATGTTTTTTATATAATTTTTAAACTTTTCCAATACATCCCCGTCCAGCCCATGTAATAGCAGCCTGTCTTTTAAAATATAATCTTTACTGCAAAACACCCGCCAAAATATTTCTTCAAATTCCTCAGGGCTATCCGGGTTGACCATAATACCATCGTTATGAGCCCTTACTTTATATTCGACATGAGGTTTTTGGCGGGATATTTTTTTCCATGTATTTGGCATCAGCACAAATGGCATGTCCCGATAAGTTAAGGACCTAAAAAGGCCTGTATTATGTAGGTGTTGTAATAAAATCGTAGTCCCAGACCTGGCTAGGCCTGAAATGAATACGTGATTGTCTGGAAAAGTCTTTTCTTTCCCTTTAATTGTAGCATTTTCTATATCAAGAGAAATTTCTGCCACCGCTTTTGATTGCAGCGCCAACCTGTGCGTTAACCGCCCGATGAAATTATAGCCTGATTTTGACATACAATTTCTTTACAAAAAAGCAGTATATAAATAACTAATTATGAATATTTTCATCTGTTTTTTTACGCTTTAATTTTTTTATCACCTGTTTAAACGGGTACCATATAATTGCAAACAAGGCTAAAAAAATTGAAGTAAGAAATCCAAGTACCGCAGCAATAACGCCGCCATCCAAACCCGGCCCGATATAATTAACGATAAAACTTTGGGTTGTCATAAAACATCAATTATTTTTCAGGAACGTCAATTTGTTAAATTCCTCACCGGTAATAAACCTCGACCATGACAATGCAGCAACCGTGTGCTTATCGATCCTATCGACATATTGCCATTTAATATCTTTTGTGTCGCCCCTCAATAGCCGGTTATTATTGGTTTCTTCAACAAACAGATCGCCGTTTGGTAAAATATCAGCCCTGCCCTCGCTGGGCGTTGCTACCTTTGCTTTCTTTAAAAACTCAGTGTAAGGCGTTGTAATTGTATTTGTTTTAAAGTTAAATATATATTCTTCATTATAGCCATCAACCAGCTTATCTTCACCAAAAACGCGGACGATGTTGTTCCCGAAAACTTCTATTCTGTCTGCATCTAAAAAGTTAGCGTCATGCTGGTTTAGCCATGGTCCCGTTTGCAGCCAGGTAATTTTATTTGTTGATGGGCGGTATAAAAAAACCGTACTCCTGTTTCTTATGCTTATCAGCAGGTCACCTTTCACCCAGTACTTCCCCGATGTTAGCGCCGGCTGTATCTCATTCAGGTGCAGCATATCTTTTTCATAAGGCCCTGTACCTAATAATAATGTGCGGTAACCATTATCAACCAATATTTGGGCCACCGATTTTCTGAAAATGATTTTGCCATTTTGCGAAATCTCGGTTATCGCGTCATCCTTGTAATCATTTAAAATGCCCGGCATAAACGGGGTTGGTTTAATTACCGATGGCGCCCAGATATTACCATCCGCATCAACCTCGATGGAATGGTGAAATATCCCGTTAATCGACCATATCAGTTTAGAATCCTTATCGATCTTTATCAGCGGCGACAGTACATTGTTGAAAATGATTGAACCATCAGGCATCAATAGAGGGTGATATAAGCGCAAGTTATGCACGTTTTGCTCTGGCCAGTAGGTATTTTGTTTACTCAATAACCGTACTATATCATTATAATCCGGTGTCCACTGGTGCATTAGTTTTTGATTAGACAGGCGTATTAATTTTGCAACTGATTGATTCGCTTTCTTATCATAAGTAGCCAGTAAAACATAATTGCTGTCGATATACTTATTTTCAGTTTTAAGGCCGTTAATGTTAGGGTAAAGATCAGGTGCAATTAATGTACTGGGCTGTTTAAGCTCGGTAAAGCTTTGTTTTATGAGCGAGGGAAATGAAGCCAAATTAATAATAAAACGCTCTGTTTTATTGGTGATGCCTTGCCTGCTTGTTTTTATACGCCACACCTCCCAGCCAAAACCCAAAGCAACAATAAATGCAAACCACAAAAGGAGCAATACGAGCCAAAGGGGTATTTTTTTATTCATATTGCTTATAACAGGGGCGGTTTTACCTGGCTAAATTAAGAAAATGTACGGAGTACTTTGTATTAAAACACTTATGGCTAAGCGCGGATAAAAATGTCGTCAACAAATATTGAATTGCTAATCATTACCACATTGAGTTATATTTGCGCCATGCTTAAAGATGAAGTTGCAAAAGCTTTAAAAGTTGTGCAGGAAGGCGGTATCATTCTATACCCTACCGATACTATATGGGGCATTGGTTGTGATGCAACCAATACCGAGGCCATACAAAATATTTACAAGCTAAAGCAGCGTGATGAAGCCAAAAGCATGATCATTTTGCTGGATACAGAAAACAAACTGGAAAGTTATGTAAGCGAAGTAAATCCGCTGGCTTATGATTTGATAGAATATGCCGAAAACCCTTTAACGCTGGTAATGCCCGGCGCTAAAAATATTTCGCCGACACTTATCAGCAGCGATGGCAGTGTAGGCATAAGGGTATCGAAACATCCATTTTGCCAGCAATTGATACAGCGTTTGCGCAAGCCGTTGGTATCAACATCAGCTAATATAAGCGGCAAGGCATCACCACAATATTTTGGACAGATAGCGCCCGAAATAATTGATGGTGTTGATTATGTGGTAGATATTGACCAGCATGACATGGAAATAAAAAACCCATCAACAATAATGCGGCTTGCGCCTGATGGAAAGTTTGAGTTTATCAGACGATAGTTGATTAGGTTGGATTGGGTTGATTAAGTGAGTAGTTAAAACAACTGAATGCTGTCAGCCATAATCAAATCGGTGAAATCACAATTAAATCGGTGAAATCCAAAAATTAATTAATGAAACAACATTTAAAACATCCTGTATTTTCTACCCTATCAAAGCTTGCAGGCGAACAAAACTTGCAGGTTTATGCCATTGGGGGATTTGTGCGGGATATTTTTTTAACCCGTCCATCAAAAGATATCGATATTGTAATTATTGGAAATGGTATCTCGTTTGCTGAAAGTGTTGCAAAAAAGCTGAAGGTAAAATTATCCGTATTCAAAAATTTCGGTACCGCTTCTTTAAAATACAATGATCTTGAACTGGAATTTGTTGGCGCCCGTAAAGAATCGTACCGGCTGGATTCAAGAAAACCTATTGTGGAAAACGGAACTCTGGAAGACGACCAGCAACGACGAGATTTTACTATAAATGCCCTGGCTATTTCACTCCATCCCGACACCTTCGGTGAACTTTTAGACCCGTTTAATGGGATTGCTGACCTGGAACAAAAGCTCATCAGGACGCCGCTTGATCCTAATATTACTTTTTCGGATGATCCGTTGCGTATGTTGCGGGCCATAAGGTTTGCATCGCAATTGACTTTTAAAATTGATGCCATTGCACTTGAGGCCATAAAAAATAATGTTGAACGGATCGGCATTATATCGCAGGAACGCATAACGGATGAATTAAATAAGATCATCTTATCAAAAAAGCCATCCATTGGTTTCAATTATTTATTTGATACCGGCCTGCTGCATAAAATATTCCCGCTGATGACGGCACTTTATGGCGTTGAAATTATAGATGGCAAAGGTCATAAAGACAATTTTTACCATACCTTGCAAGTGCTTGATAATATTTGTGAAACAACGGACGACCTATGGCTGCGCTGGGCAGCGATATTACACGATATAGCTAAGCCGCCCACCAAACGTTTTGAACCTGGCCATGGCTGGACGTTTCACGGCCACGAGGATAAAGGGGCCCGTATGGTACCTAAAATATTTACCCAACTAAAGCTCCCGCTGAATGAGAAGATGAAGTTTGTACAAAAAATGGTGCAGCTGCATTTGCGGCCCATTGTTTTGGCGCAATCTATTGTGACCGATTCGGCGGTACGGCGTTTATTGTTTGAGGCAGGCGACGATATTGAAAGTTTAATGCTGTTGTGTAAAGCCGACATTACCACTAAAAATGAATACAAAGTAAAAAAATACCGCCAGAATTTCGAGCTCGTTCAGCAAAAATTAAAAGACGTTGAGGAGCGCGACAGTATCCGCAACTGGCAGCCACCGGTTACCGGCCTTGATATTATGGAGCTTTTCGGCATAAAAGAAGGCCGGGAAGTGGGGATTATTAAAAACCAAATACGCGAAGCTATACTTGAAGGTGAAATTCCGAACGAACGTGAAGCTGCAATCGCCTATACGATTGCTAAAGGCGCAGAAATTGGCTTAAAAGTTGTGGGGAGAGATTTACGATTTTAGGGTTACGATTTACGATTGGGACTACTCAACTATATCGCTTTCCTTAAATCGTAAATCGTAATTCTTAAATCGTAAATTAAATTATATTTTTGTAAAAATCTACTAAAAAAATGGCACTATACAGGTTCAGGATTACTTTTGAAGATTATGATGATGTGACAAGGGAGATCGATGTGAAATCCAATCAAACATTTGAGGACCTTCACAGGGCGATCCACCAATCTACCGGTTACAATTCAGAATACCCTTCATCTTTCTATATCAGCAATGACCAATGGACAAAAGGTGAAGAGATCACCTATATGCCCAATCAAAAAAGGATTGATCGCGGTGTGCCACTTATGGACAAGGTAAAGCTGCTTAGCTTTATTGATGATCCTCACCAAAAATTTTACTACACTTTTAATTTCGACCGCCCTTTCGATTTTCATGTTGAATTAATGAAGATCATACTTGAGGATACACCGGGCGTTACTTACCCTGCTGTTATAAAATCTGTCGGTGAAGCGCCAAAACAATTTGGCAATGTATTAACTACGCCGATTGCTGCGCCCGAAGGGGATGATTTTGATTTCCTGAACGAACTGGCTATAAGTGAAGAAGACACCGAAGATTTTTCGGAAGTTACCGATACCGGTGAAGAAGAGGATGAAGTGAAAAAAGTGGATGAAGAGGAGGATGATGAATTTGGCAACGAATTCTCGGACGATGAAGGGTTTGAAGACGAGGGAAAGTTATCTGGCGGGGATGATTATTGAGTTTAGTTCATAGCTCATAGTCCATGGTTCATAGTAGCTGCGATGTAGTTCATGGTTCATAACTCATGGTTCACAAATAGCAGCACATATGAGTCAATCAAATTTCGACTATGAACTATGAGCCATCAAGCATGAACTCCCGACTGATAGTAATTGCCGGCCCAACCGCCTCGGGGAAAACTGCCGCAGCTATTGAATTAGCAAAGCATTATAATACGGTAATAGTTTCGGCTGATTCAAGGCAGTTTTATCGTGAAATGTCCATTGGTACGGCGAAACCGACGGATGAAGAGCTGACGGCTGTTCCGCATTACTTTATCAATTCATTATCTATTACCGAAACCTATACCGCAGGCGATTATGAAAAGGAATGCCTTGAATTGCTGAATGATCTTTTTAAAACCCATAAAATTGTTATTTTAGTTGGTGGCTCGGGCTTATTTATTAAAGCTGTTTGCGAAGGGTTTGATAAATTTCCGGATATTGAACCCGCCATAAGAGAGGTGCTGAACAACGAGTTTGAAGAAAAAGGCATCGGTTTTTTGCAGGAAAAATTAAAAATTGCTGATCCTGAATATTATAGCCAGGTAGATATTAATAATCAGCAACGTGTGATCCGCGCGCTGGAGGTTTTTGAAAGTACAGGCAAACCATTTTCATCTTACCGCAAATCAGCCACTAATAACCGCCCTTTCCAAATTATAAAATTGGGGCTCGACTTACCGCGCGAAATTTTATACCAACGCATTAACCGGCGTGTAGATGATATGCTGAAACAGGGCCTTGTTGAAGAAGTGAGGTCACTTTTGCAATACCAGCATTTCAACGCGCTAAATACTGTTGGCTACAGCGAGCTTTTTGATTATTTTGATGGTAAAACCGATCTGCAAACAGCAATTGAACTTATTAAACAAAACACCCGCCGGTTTGCAAAAAGGCAGATGACATGGTTTAGAAAAGATAAAGAAATAATTTGGATAGAGGCGGGCAGAATTATTTCGGATTTCGGAATTTCGGATTTGGACGCAAATCAATAAATCCGAAATCGAAATTCTCAAATCCGAAATCTCTTCCTAATGCAGCAATGTTTGCAAGTACGCCCCGTACCCGCTTTTTATATATTTTGCTATCAATACTTTAAGTTGTTCATCATCAATGAAACCACGGCGGTAAGCCACTTCCTCAATACAGCCAATTTTTGTGGCCTGGCGTTTTTCAATTACCCTTACGTATTCCGATGCATCGCTCAGCGAATCAAATGTCCCGGTATCCAGCCAGGCTGTACCCCTGTCCATTAAGCCGACGTGCAGATCGCCTTGTTCCAGGTAGAATTTGTTCACATCAGTAATTTCATATTCCCCACGGGGCGATGGTTGCAGGTTTTTAGCGATCTCAATTACATTGTTATTGTAAAAATAAAGACCGGGAACTGCGTAACTTGATTTCGGGCTAACCGGTTTTTCTTCAATAGATAATGCTTTAAAATCTTTGTCGAATTCAACAACCCCATATCTTTCAGGATCAGCCACCGGGTAAGCAAAAATAGCAGCGCCATTAACATCGTTAAAACTACGGATCAACTCGCTGAATCCTGTTCCATAAAATATGTTATCGCCTAATATCAGCGCCACTTTGTCGTTGCCAATAAAATCCCGGCCTATTACAAAAGCCTGGGCAAGCCCGTTTGGTTTTTCCTGGATGGCATAGTTGAAACTACAGCCTAATTCAGTACCGTCACCCAAAAGGCGTTTAAAGCTTTCGTTATCTTCGGGGGTCGTAATAATTAATATTTCCCTTATATCCGCCTGCATTAAAACCGATAAAGGGTAATAGATCATCGGCTTATCATAAATAGGCATTAGTTGTTTACTGATGGCCCTTGTTATTGGGTAAAGCCTTGTGCCCGATCCCCCGGCTAAAATGATACCTTTCATGAAGTAGTCGTTTATTGTTTAAGTTTATTGATACAAGTTGCCAAACTTTCACGCCAGTAAGGAATTTCAATTTTAAATGTGTTTTTTATTTTGCTTTTATCCATTACCGAATAAGCCGGACGTTTTGCTTTCGTGACATATTCAGATGTTTTTACAGGCAGTACTTTTACTGTTGCCCCTGATATTTCAAAAATGGCTTTTGCAAAATCATACCATGAAGCTATACCTTCATTGCTGTAATGATAAATGCCGTAAGCTGTACTTTCACTTTTAATGATATTGATAATACAAGTGGCCAGATCGATAGCATAAGTCGGCGTCCCGGCCTGGTCGGCGATAACTTTTAATTCGTCCCTTTCTGCGCCAAGTTTTAACATGGTTTTTACAAAATTGTTTCCGTATTCGCTATAAAGCCAGCCTGTACGCAGGATGAAATATTTTTTAAGCAATTCCTCAACAACTTGCTCGCCCTCAAGCTTGGTTTGCCCATAAACATTAACCGGCTCAGCTACATCATCTTCAACGCGCGGTGTTGATCTATCTCCTTTAAAAACAAAATCGGTAGATACGTGAATGAGAGTTGACCCATTTTCCGCGCAAAGTCGGGCTAAGTTCTCAACCCCTGTTTTATTTACTTTTAAAGCGATTTTCTGGTCATCTTCGGCCTTATCAACAGCTGTATATGCTGCACAATTAATGCTGTAGGCTGGCTTATAAGTTTCAAAAACGTTTTTTAATGCATCAAAATCCAATATATTGGCTTCGGCTTCTGATGGAAAATATATGGATGAAAGCCCCTCTTTTTCCGCAATATTCTTAAAGCACTGCCCCAACTGGCCCGATGCGCCAAAAACTACTATGTTACTCATTATTTTTATTTGAACCCTGTTATTTTAGGGTTAATTTATAAATATTATTATGTCAAGCTTATTAGGAGGCTCCTACGGAGCCCAAAACCTTGTATATAATTGTTTCTATAAACACGTGACTCCAATGGAGTCGGTTTTCATTTTTTGCTCCGGAGGAGCAACCTGTTTATAGAAAAAATTCAATTCGCGTCATGGCTCCATAGGCGCCTCCTATACGCAAATGTACTTAGGTTTAAATCGTAATATATTTACACTTAGTTGTTTACGAATTTATTTAAAAAATCCTGGTAAGCCAATTTAATCCCGTCTTCCAGCTCAATTTTATGTTTCCATCCTTTACTATGCAGCTTGGTAACATCCATTAATTTACGGGGTGTACCATCAGGTTTAGTGGCATCAAAATTTATTTCACCTTCATACCCAACTATTTTTTTCACAAGTAAAGCCAGGTCTTTGATCGAAATATCTTCGCCGGTGCCAATGTTTACTAATCCTTCCTCGTCATAATTCTGCATTAAATAATAACAGGCTTCGGCAAGGTCATCGGCAAATAAAAATTCGCGTCTTGGTGACCCTGTGCCCCAAATAGTTACGGCGGGCAAATTTCCCTCTTTCGCCTCATGAAATCTACGGATCAACGCTGGCAAAACGTGTGAGTTTTGCGGATGATAGTTGTCATTATAGCCGTACAGATTGGTTGGCATTACCGAAATAAAATTACAACCATACTGCGCACGGTAAGCATCGCACATTTTTATACCTGCAATTTTTGCTATGGCATAAGGCTCGTTAGTAGGTTCAAGCAGGCCAGTTAAAAGGTACTCTTCTTTTAAAGGTTGCGGCGCAAGCTTGGGATATATACAACTCGACCCCAAAAACATCAGTTTTTTTACCCCGTTGAGATACGAATTATGAATAACATTATTTTGTATCTGCAAATTATCATACAAAAACTCGGCCCGGTAGGTATTGTTAGCAACTATCCCTCCCACTTTTGCGGCGGCTAAAAAAACATAATCCGGCTTTTCCACTGCAAAAAAATCAGCAACCTGCTGTTGATTTCGTAAATCAAGTGTATCCGAAGTACGGGTAATAAAATTATGAAACCCTTCTTTTTCCAGCTTCCTGTAAATCGCTGAACCCACCATCCCCCGGTGCCCTGCTATATATATTTTTGCGTTTTTATCCATGTTGTGGTTCATTAGTTAATTAGTTCATTAGTTCATTAGTTTATGGCTGTGATATTACTGCTTAGGCTAACGAAGCAGACCAATGAACTAATGTACCAGTGAACTAATGAACAATTTACGCCTGCCCCATTGTGCCACCGAAATTCATCGGGAAGCCTGACGGGTCTTGCTGAATTTTAATACGGCCGTTTATGTTCTCAAACTTTTCAAGATTATCTTCCAGTGCTTTCAGTAAGCGCTTGGCATGTTCCGGCGTTAAAATAATCCTCGATTTAACTTTTGCTTTCGGCACACCCGGCATAACGCGTATAAAATCAAGCACAAACTCTGAGCTTGAATGCGTTATGATGGCCAGGTTTGAATAAATGCCTTCTGCAATTTCTTCAGAAAGCTCAATATTCAGCTGATTTTCATTTTGTTCTTCCATTGTGCTAAAATAGTAAAGCCTTCCCATTTACGGGAAGGCTTATTAAAATATTTATTGGTTGATTGATTAGGAAGATTTCATTTTTACTTAATCAACCACCACAATTTCCTTAACTGACAAGCTTACCTCCCAGTAGCGCGCTGAAAAAGGTTATTTTTTGTAATGATAACGAAGAGAATAAACTGTAATAATATTTTCTTCTAGGCTGTATATAATCCTGTGTTCATGATTTATTCGTCTGGACCAACTCCCAGAAAGACCATATTTTAATGGTTCGGGTTTACCAATACCCTGATATGGATCGCGTTCAATGGCTTGTAGCAATTGCCGGATACGTTTTAAAATAATAGTATTGCCGCTTTTTTCCAAGATTCTAAATCCGTTAAAGCCTCGGACGTGAATTTTATGGTTTCCATATATCGTCAAGGCTGACGCTCGTTACCTCACCTTTTTTTGCTTGTTCAATTGACTTTTGCAAATGTTCGGCATTGGCAGGTGATGATAACAAATAGGCTGTTTCGTCAGTTTCATCACTTGCTTTATAATCAACATGTAAGGCATCCAAAAAAATGCGGATAGCTGTTTCCTGATCCTGGTTCAGTTGCGAAATTGTTAATGTTGTCATATATCAAATATACCTGTTTTCTATTTTATTGTCAAACGTCTTCCCAAAAACTAAAAAAGGGAGAATGCCACTAAGCACTCTCCCTTAAATTTATCTGTTAAAAGCTAACCTATGCTTCTATTTCCTCAGCTTTTGAAGCCATCAGGCGGTCAAATTCTTCCTGTGAACCTACACGGATATTTTCGTATTCGCGTAAACCGGTACCTGAAGGAATTAAGTGACCAACGATAACGTTCTCTTTCAAGCCAAGCATCAAATCCTTTTTACCTGCAATTGCTGCTTCGTTCAGTACTTTTGTGGTTTCCTGGAACGATGCTGCCGAGATAAACGATTTGGTGCCTAATGAAGCCCTGGTGATACCTTGCAGTATTGGGCTTGATGTTGCAGCAATAGCATCACGCACTTCAACCAATTTTAAATCTTTACGTTTTAAGATCGAGTTTTCGTCGCGCAGCCTTCTAACTGAAACTATCTGGCCTGATTTCAGGGTTGCGGAATCGCCCGGCTCGGTAACTACCTTTTTATCAAAGATGTCATCGTTCTCAAGCATGAAGTCCCAGCTGTCAACAGCTTCCCTTTCAAGGAAACGGGTATCGCCGGCATCTTCAATAGCTACCTTCTGCATCATCTGGTGAACTATAACTTCAAAGTGCTTATCGTTGATCTTCACACCCTGCAAACGGTAAACTTCCTGTATACCATTAACAAGATATTCCTGTACAGCAGCCGGGCCCTTAATAGCCAGGATGTCGGCAGGTGATATTGAACCATCAGACAAAGGCATACCTGCTTTCACAAAGTCGTTATCCTGTACAAGGATGTGTTTCGACAATGGAACAAGGTATTTTTTAACCTGGCCATCTTTCGATTCAATGGTGATCTCACGGTTACCGCGTTTAACGCCACCTAAAGTTACCACACCATCAATTTCAGTTACTACAGCCGGATTAGATGGGTTACGTGCTTCAAACAATTCGGTTACACGTGGTAAACCACCGGTGATGTCGCGTGTTTTGCCTGTTGAACGTGGTATTTTAGCAATAACCTGTCCTGTTTGCAATTTTTCACCTTCATCAACCGCTATGTGGGCGCCTACCGGGATGTTATAACCTTTTATCACATTGCCTTTGTTGTCAGCAACCTGTATAACCGGGTTCTTTGTTTTATCCCTGGTATCGATAATTACCTTTTCGCGGTGACCTGTTTGCTCGTCTGATTCTTCGCGGAAAGTAATACCTTCCAAAACAGCCTCAAACTTAGTAACACCTGCAAATTCAGAAATAATGACCGCATTGTACGGATCCCATGAACATATCTTATCACCACGGGTTATCTTACTGCCATCTTTCACATACAGGTATGCGCCGTATGGAATGTTGTTTGTAACAATAACTTTATTGGTGCCTTGCTCAACGATACGGAATTCACCCGAACGGCCTAACACTACTTCAACCAACCCGTCTTCAGTTTTATATTCAACTGTACGAACGTTTTCAAATTCGATGATACCATCAAACCTTGCGTTGATCTGTGATTCAGCCGCGATGTTTGATGCGGTACCACCCACGTGGAATGTACGCAACGTTAACTGTGTACCCGGCTCGCCGATTGACTGTGCTGCAATTACACCAACAGCCTCCCCTTTTTGCACGCGTTTACCGCTTGCAAGGTTACGCCCGTAACACAATGCACACACACCCCTCTTGCTTTCGCAGGTTAATACCGAACGTATTTCGATACCTTCCAAAGGTGAGTTTTCTATATTTTTAGCAATCTCTTCAGTAATGTCATGACCTGCTGATACTAATAATTCATTGGTGATAGGGTCATGTACTTCATGTAACGAGGTACGGCCTAAAATACGGTCGTATAATGGTTCAACAATATCCTCGTTATCTTTAAGGGCGGTAGTAAATATACCTCTTAAAGTACCGCAATCAGTTTCACCAACTATCATATCCTGCGCCACATCATGTAAACGACGGGTTAGATAACCAGCATCCGCAGTTTTCAAAGCGGTATCGGCCAAACCTTTACGTGCACCGTGAGTTGAGATAAAGTACTCCAATACCGACAAACCTTCTTTAAAGTTTGAAAGGATCGGGTTTTCAATGATTTCACCACCTGAACCTGATTTTTGAGGCTTAGCCATCAAACCACGCATACCTGCAAGCTGACGGATCTGCTCTTTTGAACCACGCGCTCCAGAGTCAAGCATCATATAAACAGAGTTAAAGCCCTGGTTATCGGTCGACAGGATCTCCATCACATTCGCTGTTAAGCGGTTGTTGATACGGGTCCAGATATCGATGATCTGGTTGTAACGTTCGTTATTGGTGATGAAACCCATGTTGTAGTTACCCATTACATCTTCAACCTGTTTAGAGGCTGTTTCAATAAGTGTAACTTTTTCAGCAGGGATATTAATATCCTTAAGGTTAAATGATAAACCACCCTGGAATGCCATTTTGAAACCTAATTCCTTAATATCATCAAGGAACTGGGCTGCGCGTGCCATACCTGTAATTTTCACTACCTCGCCAATAATGTCACGCAGTGATTTTTTGGTAAGCAGTTCATTTATATAACCTACTTCAACCGGAACATGCTGGTTAAATAACACACGGCCAACAGTAGTATCAATAATTTTAGATACTATAGCGCCGCCATCTCTTTCTTTAACAAAAGCTTTAACCTTTATAAAGGCGTGAAGGTCGATTTTCCGCTCGTTGTAAGCAATAATTACTTCTTCGGAAGAATAGAAAGTTAAACCTTCGCCTTTGATCACACGCTCAGCATCAGTTTTACGGCCTTTGGTTATGTAGTACAAACCAAGCACCATGTCCTGCGATGGAACTGTAATTGGTGTTCCGTTGGCAGGGTTCAGGATGTTGTGCGAAGCAAGCATTAATACCTGGGCTTCCAAAATTGCTGCGTTACCAAGTGGTACGTGAACAGCCATCTGGTCACCGTCAAAATCCGCGTTGAAGGCGGTACAGGTTAACGGGTGCAATTGTATCGCCTTGCCTTCAACCAGTTTTGGCTGGAAAGCCTGGATACCAAGCCTGTGCAGCGTTGGCGCACGGTTTAGTAATACAGGGTGCCCTTTTAATACGTTTTCCAATATGTCCCAAACTAATGGGTCTTTACGGTCAACGATCTTTTTGGCTGATTTTACTGTTTTAACCACACCACGCTCAATCATTTTGCGGATGATAAACGGTTTAAACAATTCGGCAGCCATATCCTTTGGTAAACCGCACTCGTGCAGTTTAAGGTTAGGGCCTACAACAATTACCGAACGTGCTGAATAATCCACACGTTTACCCAGTAAGTTTTGACGGAAACGGCCTTGTTTACCTTTTAATATATCCGAAAGGGATTTCAAAGCACGGTTGCCTTCAGTTTTTACTGCATTTACTTTACGTGAGTTATCAAATAACGAATCCACAGCTTCCTGCAGCATACGTTTTTCGTTACGTAAAATTACTTCCGGTGCTTTTATCTCGATCAAACGTTTTAAACGGTTGTTACGGATAATTACACGACGGTATAAGTCATTCAAATCCGAAGTTGCGAAACGGCCACCTTCCAATGGTACTAACGGGCGTAACTCAGGCGGGATAACCGGAACGATCTTAACGATCATCCATTCCGGGTTATTCTCAATCCTTGTTTTTGCATCGCGGAAAGCTTCAACAACCTGTAAACGTTTTAAAGCTTCGTTTTTACGTTGCTGTGAAGTTTCGTTTGCCGCCTGGTGGCGTAAGCTAAATGACAATTCGTCAAGGTCAAGGCGTTTTAATAACTCCTCTAATGCCTCGGCACCCATTTTAGCCACAAATTTTTGCGGGTCTTTATCGTCCAGGTATTGGTTTTCTTTTGGTAAAGTATCCAATACGTCCAGGTATTCTTCTTCTGTCAGGAAATCCATTTTATTGATTCCGTCAGCTTCTTTAATACCGGGCTGTATAACTACGTATCTTTCATAGTAAATGATCAGGTCTAACCTTTTTGTAGGCAGGCCTAATAAATAGCCAATTTTGTTTGGCAACGAACGGAAGTACCAGATATGAGCAACAGGCACCACCAAATTGATGTGGCCCATACGCTCACGACGTACTTTTTTCTCGGTTACTTCAACACCGCAACGGTCGCAAACAATACCTTTGTAACGGATACGTTTGTATTTACCGCAATGGCACTCATAATCTTTAACCGGACCAAAAATACGCTCGCAGAATAAACCATCGCGCTCAGGTTTATAGGTCCTGTAGTTGATGGTCTCCGGTTTTAAAACTTCACCGCTTGAACGCTCAAGTATAGATTCAGGCGAAGCTAAACTGATAGTAATTGTGGTGAAATTACTTTTGATTTTATTATCCTTTTTGTAAGACATAGTCTCCTTTGTTTTTTAGTTGTTGAAAGGTTGTAAAGTTGTAACGTTGAAATGTTGAAGATAACTTTACAACATTCCAACCTTTCAACGTTACAACAAAACCTTATTCTAACGTTATATCCAAACCTAAACCTCTTAATTCATGAACCAATACGTTGAATGATTCAGGGACTGACGGTGTTGGCAGGTTTTCGCCTTTAACAATAGCCTCATAAGTTTTGGCACGGCCGATAACATCATCCGATTTAACGGTCAATATTTCCTGTAGTATGTTTGATGCACCGAATGCTTCGAGTGCCCAAACCTCCATCTCACCAAAACGCTGACCACCAAATTGTGCTTTACCACCCAATGGCTGTTGTGTAATTAATGAGTATGGCCCTATTGAACGTGCGTGCATCTTATCGTCAACCATGTGACCCAATTTCAGCATGTAGATAATACCTACAGTTGTTTGCTGGTCAAAACGGTCGCCGGTTAAGCCATTGTACAAATAGGTACGGCCTGATTCAGGTAAGTTTGCCTTTTTAACCCACTCTTCCACTTCGTCATGGCTTGCACCATCAAAAATTGGCGTTGCGAATTTAATGCCAAGCTCTTTACCTGCCCAGCCTAATACAGTTTCATATATCTGGCCCAGGTTCATACGTGATGGCACACCCAGCGGGTTCAACACGATATCAACCGGTGTTCCGTCCTCAAGGAACGGCATGTCTTCGTCACGTACAATACGTGCAACAATACCTTTGTTACCGTGGCGGCCTGCCATTTTATCACCCACTTTAAGCTTACGCTTTTTAGCGATGTAAACTTTAGCCATTTGCACAATACCTGATGGAAGCTCGTCACCAACACTGATAGCAAATTTATCACGACGGTAAGCGCCCAATTCTTCGTTAACCTTGATGTTATAGTTATGAAGAAGGATTTTTATATGGTCGTTTTTGTCATCATCAGTAGTCCACTTGGTCGGGTTAATATTTTCATAATTAAGCTCAACCAGTATTTTCTGTGTGAATTTAACGCCTTTAGGCACTTGCAGTTCTTTGTAAACGTTGTATACACCCTGCGACGTTTTGCCATTCACAATTTCGAACAATTTTTCGATCAAAGTATTTTTCAATTCTTTAACCGCTTTTTCGTGTTTGGTATCCAGTTTTTCCAACTGTGCTTTTTCTTCGGCTTTCGAAGTCTTTTTAGCACGGCTGAATAATTTGGTATCGATAACCACACCTGCAATTGACGGTGGTGTTTTCAATGATGCGTCTTTAACGTCGCCGGCTTTGTCACCAAATATGGCACGCAACAGTTTTTCTTCCGGTGAAGGATCTGATTCACCTTTTGGAGTGATCTTACCGATCAAAATATCGCCTTCCTTAACTTCGGCGCCAACACGGATAATACCGTCTTCGTCCAAATCTTTGGTAGCTTCTTCTGATACGTTAGGGATATCCGGTGTCAATTCTTCTTCACCGCGTTTTGTATCACGCACTTCAAGCTCAAATTCTTCAACGTGAAGCGAAGTAAATATATCCTGTGAAACAACGCGTTCCGAAATTACAATCGCATCCTCAAAGTTATAACCCTGCCAAGGCATGAAAGCCACTTTCAAGTTACGGCCCAAGGCCAATTCACCATCTTGTGTAGCATATCCTTCGCAAAGCACCTGTCCTTTTTCAACGCGCTGGCCTTTTTTAACAATCGGCTTTAAGTTGATGGTGGTACTCTGGTTAGTTTTCTTGAATTTTGTTAAACGATAGCTTTTGCTGTCGCCTTCAAATGAGATCAAACGATCTAATTCATCACGGTCGTATTTTATGCGGATTTCATTTGCATCAACATATTCAACCACGCCATCGCCTTCGGCGTTGATAAGGGTACGTGAATCTTTTGCCACACGGCCTTCCAAACCTGTACCAACAATTGGCGCTTCAGGCCTTAATAAAGGCACTGCCTGGCGTTGCATGTTCGATCCCATCAATGCACGGTTAGCATCATCATGTTCCAAAAACGGAATTAATGAAGCCGCGATAGACGTGATCTGGTTTGGCGCAATATCCATTAAATCCAGTTTTTCCGGATCAATAATCGGGAAGTCACCTTCAAAACGTGCTTTAACTTTAGGTAGTGCGAAAACACCATTATCATCATAGTGGGCATTTGCCTGGCCTATTGTTTTACCATCTTCATCTTCTGCCGACAGGTAAATAACATCTTCTTTAACCTGTACCTTACCTTCAACCACACGCTTGTATGGTGTTTCAATAAAGCCTAAGTTGTTGATCTTTGCGTGTACGCAAAGTGAAGATATCAAACCAATGTTCGGTCCTTCCGGAGTTTCGATGGTACACAAACGGCCATAGTGGGTATAGTGTACGTCACGAACTTCGAAACCTGCACGCTCACGAGACAGACCGCCTGGCCCTAAAGCTGACAGACGACGCTTGTGCGTGATCTCTGCCAGTGGGTTGGTTTGGTCCATGAACTGTGATAGCTGGTTTGTACCGAAAAACGAGTTAATAACCGATGAAAGGGTACGTGCATTGATCAGGTCGGTTGGTGTAAACACTTCGTTATCACGGATGTTCATACGCTCGCGGATGGTACGTGCCATACGCGCTAAACCAACACCAAACTGTGCATATAACTGCTCACCAACGGTACGCACACGACGGTTTGATAAGTGGTCAATATCATCCACCTCGGCTTTTGAGTTGATGAGTTTGATCAGATATTTTACTATCGCGATGATATCCTGTTTGGTTAAAACTTTAGTTTCTTCCGAAGTTGTAAGTTTTAATTTACGGTTGATGCGGTAACGGCCCACATCTCCCAGGTCATATCTTTTATCAGAAAAGAACAAACGGTCGATGATACCGCGCGCTGTTTCTTCATCAGGCGGTTCAGCGTTACGTAATTGACGGTAGATATGCTCAACCGCTTCTTTTTCTGAGTTCGAAGTATCTTTTTGTAAAGTGTTATATATAATGGTATAGTCACCACTGGTTGCCGCATCTTCTTTATTAAGGATGATGGTTTTAACACCTGCGTCGATGATCATATCAATATGATCGTCTTCCAGCACGGTTTCACGCTCCAGGATGATCTCGTTACGGTCAATAGAAACAACTTCACCGGTATCTTCGTCCACAAAGTCTTCAACCCATTTCTTTAAAACCCTTGCAGCCAGTTTACGGCCGATGAATTTTTTAAGACCTGATTTGCTAACTTTAACTTCGTCGGCCAGTTCAAATAATTCCAATATATCTTTATCAGAATCATAACCAATTGCACGAAGCAGGGTAGTTACCGGGAATTTCTTTTTACGGTCAATATATGCATACATCACGTTATTAACGTCAGTAGCAAATTCGATCCATGATCCTTTGAAAGGGATAACACGTGCCGAATATAATTTAGTACCGTTTGTGTGGCGGCTCTGGCCGAAAAACACACCTGGTGAACGGTGTAACTGTGATACAATTACACGCTCGGCGCCATTGATAACAAAGGTGCCTTTAGGTGTCATGTAAGGGATAGTTCCCAGGTACACGTCCTGTACGATAGTTTCAAAATCTTCGTGTTCCTCATCATTACATGATAAACGAAGCTTGGCTTTTAAAGGCACACTATAAGTTAACCCGCGCTCGATACATTCCTGAATATCATATCGTGGCGGATCAATAAAGTAATCAAGAAACTCTAAAACGAAGATGTTTCTTGAATCGGAGATTGGAAAATTTTCGGCAAACACTTTAAACAGCCCTTCTTTATAACGGTTGTCTGAGGTAGTTTCCAATTGAAAAAATTCCTGGAAAGATTGCAACTGAACATCAAGAAAGTCGGGATAATCCAATACCTTCCTGCTGGTTGCAAAATTTACTCTTTGATTAATTTTGTTTGCCAAGGGATTTTAATTTTAGTTTATTAATAAACTGATGTAGATGCGTATTTAGATGTGAGATTTGAGACGTGAGATATGAGATTAATGATTTGATGATTAACGCGTTCTTTAAAACATAACGGGAAAATCTCAAATCTCATATCTCAATACTCATATCTAAAAGATATAAACAGCAATAGACCCCGACCAAAAAGGCCGGAGTCTGATGCTTTATTTGTGTGGGTTAGCTTATTTAACCTCAACTACTGCTCCGGCTTCTTCTAATTGTTTTTTCAGAGATTCAGCTTCTTCTTTAGTAACACCAGTTTTTACTTCTTTAGGTGCACCATCAACTAAGTCTTTAGCTTCTTTCAAACCAAGGCCGGTTAGGTCTTTTACTAATTTAACAACTGCCAATTTAGCGCCGCCTGCTTCTTTCAGGATAACGTCAAATGCAGTTTGAACTGCAGCTTCAGCAGGAGCGTCATCGCCACCACCAGCAGCAGGTGCAGCAACAGCTACAGCTGCAGCAGCAGGCTCAATGCCATACTCATCTTTTAAGATTTTTGCTAATTCGTTTACTTCTTTTACTGTTAAGTTTACCAACTGTTCAGCAAACGCTTTTAAATCCGCCATTTTATTTTAAATTTTACTTTTAATGCTTTTTGTTTTTTAATTCGAACTTTAAGGTGTTCGGTTAACCTCTTTCCTGTAATGTTTTTACAACGCCTGCCAGTATATTTCCGCCTGATTGCAGTGCAGAAACAACATTCTTCGCTGGTGATTGCAATAATCCGATGATCTCTCCGATCAGTTGTTCTTTTGATTTCAAATTGATCAAAGTATCAAGCTGATTGTCGCCAATAAAAATAGATGCATCAATATATGCCGCTTTTAAAATTGGCTTTTCGCCTTTTTTCCTTAACTGTTTGATCAGTTTTGCCGGAGCAGTTGCTGATTTTGAGAAAAGGATAGATGATGAACCTTTAAGCACATCATGTATTGACGAAAAATCGCCGCCGACAGCATCCATAGCTTTTTTGATAAGGCTATTTTTTGCTACCTGCATCGTAATGTCACTTTCGAAACATTGACGACGGATGTGATTTACTTTTGCAACCGTAAGATTAGCAGTATCGGTAATATAAAAATTACCATACTCTTTCATCTGTTCAGCAAGGGCGGCTACTAATTCGTGTTTTTCTTCTTTGTTCATGATTTAGATCCCCGCTACTGTTTTAGTTTCAATTTCAATTCCAGGCGACATTGTTGAAGAGAGATGAATACTCTTAAAATATGTTCCTTTTGCAGCCGAAGGTTTTAATTTTGAAATGGTTTGCAATACTTCCAAAGCATTTTCATAAATTTTCTCCGGCGGGAAAGATACTTTTCCTATTGAGGTATGGATAATACCGGTTTTATCAACCTTGAAGTCAATCTTACCACCTTTTACCTCAGTTACAGCCTTGCCAACTTCGGCAGTTACTGTTCCTGATTTAGGGTTTGGCATAAGGTTACGCGGACCGAGAATACGACCCAAACGACCTACTTTAGCCATAACACTTGGCATAGTTATGATAATATCAACATCAGTCCATCGGCCCTCAATTTTGGCAATGTAATCGTCCAAACCTACAAAATCTGCACCTGCGTCTTTTGCTTCTTGTTCCTTATCAGGAGTGCAAAGCACTAAAACGCGTACAGTTTTACCGGTTCCATGAGGTAAGGTAGCTATACCACGCACCATTTGATTGGCTTTACGCGGATCGACACCTAAACGAACATCAATATCAACAGATGAATCAAATTTGGTAGTAGTAATATCTTTTACCAAAGATGACGCATCCTGTAAGGAATACGCTTTGTTTGCCTCAATTTTGGACTGTGCCACTTTTTGATTTTTTGTTAATCTTGCCACTGTCTTAAACTGATTTAATTTTTGTATTTCGAATTTCGGATCTTCGATTTCGGATTTATTATCCTCGTCTTTTTCTTCATTCGAAACGTTAATGATCGGCTCCCGGTTTCTCAATTAAATTCGAAATTGAAAATCCGAAATCCGAAATTGATTGTTAGTTCCAGGGAGCTGTACCTGTTACGGTTATCCCCATACTGCGGGCAGTTCCTGCCACCATTTTCATGGCTGATTCAACTGTAAATGCGTTCAAATCAGTCATTTTATCTTTAGCTATCGTCTCAACCTGTCCCCAATTTACATTGGCGACTTTTTTGCGGTTTGGCTCGGCCGACCCACTTTTTAATCCTGTAGCTTCCATTAACTGGATAGCAACCGGAGGGGTTTTGATGATAAAATCGAATGACTTGTCGACATAAACAGTAATAACTACCGGTAAAATTTTGCCAGGTTTATCCTGGGTACGAGCGTTAAATTGCTTGCAAAATTCCATTATGTTCACCCCTTTTGCACCCAATGCTGGGCCTATTGGAGGTGATGGATTTGCAGCGCCGCCCTTTACCTGCAGTTTCACCATCGCACCGACTTCTTTTGCCATTTTTTACTTGTTTAAATTATAACTCAATGTTAGTAAGTGGAAGCTAAGTAACATTTAAGATTTTAGTGAGTGGTTGATTAAGTTGATTAGGTGAGTGGTTGCTCACTACACTTAATTCAAACACCCGTTATATTTTTTTGTTGGTATTAATGGTTAACTACTCACTTAATCAACCCAATAAACCAATCAACTATTCTTTCTCTACCTGCATGTAATTCAATTCAAGCGGCGTACGGCGCCCGAAAATCTTTACCATTACTTTTAGTTTTTTCTTTTCTTCGTTCACCTCTTCTATCACACCGCTGAAACCATTGAAAGGGCCGTCCATTACTTTTACGCCCTCGCCTATATAATAAGGCACATTCATGGTTTCGCCTTGTGCGCTCATTTCGTCAACCTTACCTAAAATACGGTTAACTTCCGCCTGGCGTAAAGGGATAGCATTGCCTTGTTTATCGCCTAAAAACCCGATAACGCTGTTTATATTTTTAATGATGTGCTCGATTTCAGCATCCAAAGCCGCTTCAATTAACACATAACCCGGAAAAAAATTGCGCTCTTTTGCAATTTTCTTTCCATCGCGCATCTGGTAATATTTTTCGGTAGGTATCAATACCTGCGGAACAAGATGTGTAATACCCAAACGGTTAATTTCGGCATCAATATATTGCTTTACCTTTTTTTCTTTACCGCTTATAGCACGCACCACATACCATTTTAATTGATCGCTCATCGTTATTCAAATAATTAGGCTAGTGATTTATAAAACTGGCTGAGTAAAAAGTGTATACTTTGATCCATTACCAGTACTATAACTGCAATAATTAATGCTGCTATCAGTACTAATACAGCGCTGCTTTGCAACTCTCTCCAGGTTGGCCAGGTTACTTTCTGGGTTAACTCAACGTACGACTCCTTAATATACTCAGATACTTTAGACATTTTCTATTTTCTGTATGCACGGGAACAAGGATTCGAACCCTGATCAAAGGTTTTGGAGACCTCTATTCTACCATTGAACTATTCCCGTATAAAACCTTAATCCCTAAAGGGACTTTTTAATTAACAAAGTACTTAGCCAAAATGGCTAAGTACTTTGCCTTAAATTAACCTTGCCTTTTCCTCCCCTTCAGGGGGCGGGGGCTGGCCTTATTTCAATATTTCAGTTACCTGACCGGCACCTACTGTCCTGCCACCTTCACGGATAGCGAAACGCAAGCCTTTTTCCATTGCGATAGCGTTGATCAGCTTTACAGTGATGGTAACGTTATCACCAGGCATAACCATTTCTACACCTTCAGCTAAGGTAATTTCACCTGTAACGTCAGTTGTACGGAAATAGAATTGCGGACGATATTTATTGAAGAAAGGAGTGTGACGGCCACCTTCAGCTTTTGATAATACGTAAACTTCTGCTTTGAAATCAGTGTGCGGGGTTACTGAACCTGGTTTGCAAATAACCATACCACGACGGATATCGGTTTTTTCAATACCACGTAACAATAAACCTACGTTATCACCAGCTTCGCCACGGTCAAGGATCTTACGGAACATCTCAACACCTGTTACGGTTGATTTTAAGTTCTCGGCACCCATACCTAATATATCAACCTGCTCGCCAGAGTTGATTACACCACGCTCGATACGACCGGTTGCAACAGTACCACGACCAGTGATCGAGAATACGTCTTCAACAGGCATAAGGAACGGCAATTCAGTTAAACGCGGAGGAATTGGAATGTGTGCATCAACTGCATCCATTAATTCCATAATTTTTTCAACCCATGCAGGATCGCCGTTCAAACCACCAAGGGCCGAACCTTGAATTACAGGGATATCATCACCTGGGTATTCGTAGAATGATAATAATTCGCGGATTTCCATCTCAACTAATTCCAACAATTCCGGATCATCCACCATATCCACTTTATTCATAAACACAACCAATGAAGGCACACCAACCTGGCGGGCTAAAAGGATGTGTTCACGTGTTTGAGGCATAGGGCCATCAGTAGCGGCAACAACTATAATTGCACCATCCATCTGAGCAGCACCTGTAACCATGTTTTTTACATAATCCGCGTGACCTGGACAGTCAACGTGTGCATAGTGACGTGTAGCAGTTGAATACTCAACGTGTGCTGTGTTAATAGTAATACCACGCTCTTTTTCTTCAGGAGCCGAGTCGATAGAATCGAATGAACGAGCTTCTGAGAAACCTTTATCAGCCAATACTTTTGTAATAGCTGCGGTAAGGGTTGTTTTACCGTGGTCAACGTGACCGATAGTACCGATGTTTAAATGCGGCTTACTGCGGTCAAACTTTTCTTTTGCCATGATTTATATTTAATTATTTGTAGGTTAATTTATACTTAAAAATTGTATTCGTATTCTGTTTATAACATTGAGCCAACAATGGGATTTGAACCCATGACCTCTTCCTTACCAAGGAAGTGCTCTACCCCTGAGCTACGTCGGCTAATTTTGCTCAGTTTGCAGTTATCAGTTGCCAGTTTGCAGTCGCTGCCAACTGCTTACCGCCCACTGCCAACTCCTCAACCGAGCGGAAGACGAGGTTCGAACTCGCGACCTATAGCTTGGAAGGCTATCGCTCTACCAACTGAGCTACTTCCGCTTGTTAATTATTGAAGGATTGAATTATTGAGTTATTGATTTTTTCAATTCAATAATTCACTAATTCAATCAATCAACCTCGTGGGGGGAGAAGGATTCGAACCTTCGTAGCCGAAGCAGCAGATTTACAGTCTGCCCCATTTGACCGCTCTGGTATCCCCCCAATTGTTGAATTTCGGATTTACGATTTACGATTTCGGATTTATAAATCGTCAATCGTAATTCTAAAATCGTAATTCAGCAGAGCCTCCTATCGGGATCGAACCAATGACCTACTGATTACAAGTCAGTCGCTCTACCAGCTGAGCTAAGGAGGCATAATTATAACCTTTCTGTCCCCCGCTGACCATTGCTGATCTTCGGAATTTATACCGGCTAATTAATAAGGCTGTATTTTTTATTTTAAAGAACCATCCATTTCTTAAAAAGAACATCGTTAGAGGCCTTTCCGAAAGGGATTGCAAATTTACACATTTTTAACGCTGAACAAAATTTATTTTTCAAAAAAATTCCGGGCGCTTTGCAAGGGGTTTTTCATGGCTTAAATGCCGATTAGTAATATGGCTACAGCGCCTTATCCACGCGCTTTATTCATGGATTATACAGGACCAATTTTCAATAAAAACAGGCTAAAATTATCAGTTATTTCTGATTACCACTTTTTTAAGTTGTCGATTATCTGCTTAAATTCTAACACTTTGATTGCAGAAACTGATGGGAAAGGAATACTGCTCAATTTATTGAAATGCTTATCTTCTGAAACAATATAATCGGCATTTGCTGCAACGGCACAATCAAAAAATTTATTGTCATCGGGATCATTTTCGATTACGTTCCACTCGTAATACCGGATTATTTGAACAGTATTCTGATGCAACATAATTTGGTTTAGCGTATATTCTGCATCAATTACCGAGAAATATCTTTCTATAATCTCTGCATATTCGTTTAAAATATCGGTTGTTATGCACAGTTTATATTTTCCTTGCACAAATGCCCGCCACACCCAATGAAAGGGAGATTGCTGGGATATACTTGCCACTAAAACATTGGTATCTAAAACTATCCGGATCATCTTAATGCGCCTTACGCTGATGTCCGGTCAACATTTTTTCAAAATCGTGTTTGGTATAGCCTTTTTCGGCAACGGTTTTATCCAAATGTTGCTGCATTTTGCGGTCATTAAAATCCAACAGCAACGCACGTAATTCATCTAAATCCTGCTCATTATAATATTGCTCCTTAACTACCTGCAAAACCATAATCTGGGCATGGTTCATTGGATTTGGTTTAACTGCACTTTTCATGATAAAAATAAATCGTTAAACAAATATAATCAGATTAAGGCACAGGCTAAAATTAATGTTAGTTGAGTACCCTATCATCTGCTTACAACAAATTTATTCAAAAAAAATCGGCGGGTTAAAACCCGCCGATCCTATAGAAATTTCTATGATTATTTAGCTTAAAACTCTTCTGTTTCTGCCAGCAATACGGCTTTTTTAGCAGCCTCGGCAGCAATGGTTTTCTTTTGTTTATGTTTTTCAATTTGTTTGCGAAGGCATTCAACCGCCAGGTCTGTCGCCTCTTCAAAGGTTTTACATTGCTCCTTGGCAAATATCTGGTTGCCCGGCAGCATCAGTTTAATCTCCGTTATTTTATTGGCTTCGTCTTCAACATTCTCCAGCTTTAAGTAAACCTCGCCACTAATAATGTGATCGTAAAAGGTTTCCAGCTTATCAACTTTACGCTGAATAAAATCCAATAATTTTTTGTCTGCATTAAAACGAATAGATTGCACTGTAATTTTCATGATTCCTCCTTTTTATGCCTTTGGATGGGCTTGTTTGTAAATAGACTTTAGTCTTTCGACCGAATTGTGGGTATAAATTTGAGTTACGCTAAGGTTAGCATGGCCCAAAAGTTCTTTGATGGCGTTCAGATCAGCGCCACGGTTTAATAAGCTTGTTGCAAAAGTGTGCCGCAGCACGTGCGGGCTTTTTTTATTTTGGGTAGATATGTAGGAAAGATATTTCTGCACAATTAAATAGATCAACTTCGCGTAAGCATTCGCTCCTTTATCTGTAACGATTAAGGTTAAGGAATTGTTACCGGAAAAATCCTGTTTTTTCTTTAACTCCTGGTATTCAGCAATTAATAATTTCAGTTCGCTGTTTACCGGGATGATGCGTTCTTTATTGCGCTTACCCAAAACCTTTACGGTGCCTTCGTAAGTATTTACATCGCTGTCTTTAACGCCGAGCAATTCGGCCAAACGCATCCCTGTGCCGAACAGCATTTCAACCACCAGCTTATCGCGCAGGCCCTTAAAATCAGCACTAAAAACCTCGTTCTCGTCCAGCATTTGGGTAAGCTTAAGGTCTTCAACAATAACGGGTAAATTCTTGGGTATCTTTGGCGTATTGATCTTGGAGGCCGGATTAATTTCAATAACACCCTCCTGCAATAAAAACTTAAAGTATTTACGCAGCGTGGCTATTTTACGGTTGATAGAGCGGGCAATAATATCATGACCCATCATTTCAACCATCCAGCTACGGATATGATAGTGTGTAATTTGCGAGGGATGGGTAATTACAGCTTCTGGCGCGGGTGTTAATTTTTCAGGATTGTTGAGGAAGCTGAAAAACTGATCAAGATCTGACTGATAAGCGGATACGGTATGAGGTGAGTACCTTTTTTCGAATTTAATATACCGGATAAAACGCTCTGAAAACATAAAAACTACTTGTACACCCGAACGCTGAATGTACAAATAGTTTTTTGTATTTTGATTAGAAAAATGAAAGTTTTTTTAAAGAAATTTAAAAAAACTAAACAGTGGTTTCTAAGTTCATATTTTGTTTGTAGATGGCATGTTTTACCACGTGACGACGGGTAACAGATTTCTTTTCAAATGCCTGGCGACTGCGGAGTTCTCTTAAAACACCGGTCTTTTCAAATTTCTTTTTGAAGCGTTTTAATGCT
>JABDCF010000006.1 GCA_013288235.1 Bacteroidota bacterium
GGCGCGGCTCCTACTATAAACTTTAGTGCAAGATACGGTGTAACACAACCCAAGTTGGTAAATGACCTGCTAAACAGGGATCAATTTGTACAATTACAAAATCTGGTTAACCCCCAATTTTTTACCGGTAAAACCCAAACAGATACATTGCCTAATGTAAATTGGGAAAATGTTTTATACCACAATGCCATCGAACAAAATTATAACCTTTCGGTTAACGGCGCATCTGAAAGAGTAAATTATCTTTTCTCGGCATTCTATAACGACCAAACAGGTTCGTTCATTAAAAACTCGTCAAACATTGCAGGTATACGGGCAAATGCCGACTATAAATTAGGTAAATCTATCACGATAGGTGAGCAAATTGGTTTATCGCAACGTAGCACAGACCCAGTATTGGTCGATTTGCATAACGCGCCTTTCCGTACACAGCCCATTATTCCTATATACAATCCAAATGGAGGTTATGGAGGAGACCCGTCGGGTTACAATATACAGTTTAGCGGGCCAAACCCGTATGGAGCAGTATACACCACAACCGCTACGGATATTACCAACAACGTGCAAGCTAATGTTTATGCAGATGTAAAGCTTCCGTTCCATCTTGATTTCCGCAGTACATTTGGTTATACCTATAATGTTTATACCAGGGATTATTTTCAGAATTCATACAGTTTTGGTGCTGTTGCCCAGGGGAATAACCAGCTTTTCGAAAACTATCAGGAATATAACCAGTTGTTGAGCAACTATGTACTAAGCTATAATCAAAGCTTTGGGAAACATAATATAAGCGCTGTAGCAGGCTTTGAACAAACAACAGGCGCCAACAATAGCCTGTACACACAAATGGGTTCAATTGGGTTACCCGGTTATACTTATATCCCAACATCAGCCTCGGCACAGGAGACTACCCTTACAGGGGGAAATGACCCTAACCTGCTTATTAAATCAGAATTTGCCAGGGTAAACTACAATTTTAACGAACGTTATTTTCTGTCGGCTTCCATAAGACAGGATGCCAACTATACTGAATTCGGGTCTGCTAAAGTACAGGGTGTATTTCCGGGAGTGTCTGCAGGCTGGAACATTAGCGATGAAGATTTTTTTGCGGGGGCGAAAAATATTTTTAACTCCCTTAAATTACGCGGTAGTTATGGTTCGCTGGGTAACAGCTCTTTCCCACAATATGAATACGCGTCCACTTATACACAAAATCAGCTTCCCAACGGTGGTCTTCCTTCAGGCGGGTCGCAAGGCTTTGCCCCCGGCCAGCCGTTCCAGATTGCAAACACCGAAACCAAATTGGCCAACCCAGGTGTACATTGGGAAACCGTTACCGAAACCAATATCGGTTTAGATGGCGAAGCTTTAAATGGCCGCTTGAGTTTTACTGCCGAATGGTATAATAAAAACACAAATGGAATGTTATATCCGCTTCCCCTGGCACCAAGCGCGGGGTTCGCACAGCCTTATTATGCTAACGTAGGCATCGTAAATAACCGCGGTTTCGACTTTTCTGTAGGCTACCATGATAAGGCTGGAAAATTGGGCTATGCCATAAATGTTAACGCCGGATTTAACAAAAACAATGTGGTTAGCCTAAGCGGCACAGCTACCGGTATAATTAACGATGGCTATAACTGGTACAACAATGGTGATACGGGTTTTAACATAATGTCCGGTCAAACCATTACCCAGACCAAAGCAGGCACTCCATTTGGTTCCTTTTATGGTTATAAAGTTATTGGCATATTTCAAACAGATGCCCAGGCAGCAGGCCAAAAGGTTAACGGAAACGTAGCGCAGGCAGGCGACCTTGAATTTCAAGATGTTAACAAAGACGGTGTGATAGACCAAAATGACAAACAGGTAATAGGCAACCCAAACCCAAAATTAGTTTACGGTATTAATATGAGTTTTAACTACCAGGGATTTGATTTACGCTTGTTATTTAATGGCGTACAGGGTGTTCAGCTTTTCAATGGTGTAAAAGCTTATGAACAATCTCTTTTCGCGGATGGTAACAGTACAACCCAGGTATTTAACGATTCATTCCTGGGCAGCAACGGGCTTACTTCGCAACCCCGTTTAATGGGCGGTGCAGGAAATAAAGTACTCGATCCTAACAGCAACTATTCTTCGGTAAATAGCTATTTTGTTGAAAACGGGAGTTATTTAAAACTGAAGAACCTGCAGTTAGGCTACACATTTACGGGCAGTATTTTACAGCACTTAAGTATTAAAACAGCCAGGATATTTGTAATGGCCAATAATGTATTCACCATCACAAAGTATAAAGGGCTTGATCCGGAATTAGGCAGCGCTTATACTCCTTCAGGTTATGGAGCGGCTACCACCCAGGGAATAGATGCAGTTACAAATTATCCGCAAACAAAAATTTATTCCGCAGGCCTTGACCTTACTTTTTAATTCAATTTAAAAACTATCAAAATGATAAAGAAAATATATATATCAATACTGGCGGTTATGTTAATAGCCGGCTGTAAAAAAAACCCTATAAATGTCGGCCCAACCAATGCCTACAGTTCGGCAAACTATCCCTCAACGGTAGCCCAACTACAAACCGTATTGGTTTCGGCTTATGCTAACCTGCGCGACCCTGGCCTGTATGGTTTCTGGTTATTACCGAAGGCAATGTCAAACTCAATGCACCAGATTAACACGCAATACGGTGGGGACGCTTCGTGGACTGAAATGGCAAACACCAACCTTAGTGTTGGTAATACATATGTAGGCGCCGCGTGGTTAGCCTTATATGTAGGGGTAAAAGATTGTAATGTTACTATTGCCGCGGCAGCACAGCTTGCGTCCATTAACCCTAATTTAAGCGCGGCTGATAAAGCTACGGTAAGCCTGATATTGGGCCAGGCATATTGTTTGCGCGGCTGGTATTATATGGAATTGGAATGCCTTTATGGCGAAAAATACATGACTGCCGGCGGAACCAATGGTAGCGCACAGGGGGTGCCCATCTTTAGCGCTTTGCCAACGGATCTTGCCTCTACACAGGTAGCGCGCTCATCTGTAAAGGATACCTGGGCCTTTATTATCAATGATTTTAAACAGGCTGAATCATTACTTAAAGGAAATACCTGGGATGCTGCCGATGCAGCACGTGTAACCCAATGGACAGCCGAAGGTTTATTAGGAAAGGCATATGTGTATACCCAGGATTGGGCCGACGCGAAAACTGTGTTATCTGACCTGATGACCAACAGCGGAAAAACACTGATGCCTTATTCCACCTATTTTAACGCCTTTAATGGTCAAAATAAACTCAATTCTGAATCATTATTTGAGTTATATGTAGATCCTAATTCAAGTGGCTATGGTACTTATAGCCCTGGAGCAAATTCTTCAACTATTAACGGGCTTATTTGGTCGCCTTATACTTATGGCGGTCCTGCCGGTGGTGGCTTTAATGGAGTACAGACGCAGCCATTGGGTTATGGTAATTCCTTATTCCACGATAGAAATGTGCTGCGGTTTGGCTATTCGATCGGCCCTGCACCCGCTCCGGTAAACAACCCTAATTATAATCCGCTTGTCGGGCCACAATACTATAACCAGCAACAGGTAATGGATCCTGTATATAAACAACAAGCTTTGGCTGTGCGTACCAATAAAACCGCCGACCCCCGTTTGTTTATTAATGCTTTGCAACCACGGTTAGATTCTGTACAGTTTGATGGTGTACACTGGGCCCTGGTTGCCCAGACAGGATATGCGCAGGATGTGTACGGCTGGGCCGTTAAAAAATACTCGCCTATCAATTACAACGAAGGCACCGGCCTTGGCAATCCCTCCGGCATCCAACAAACAGCCGATGCCTGGGATTACTACATTTTACGTTTAGCCGATGTTTATTTATTGTATGCCGAGGCATGCATAGGCTCGGGCGATAATGTAAACGGGCTTGAATATATAAATAAAGTTAAACGCAGAGCGTATAACCTTCCCACCAACACGCCTTCGTCAATTGATTATAAATCACTTACCGACAAAACCAGCGCGATTAATGATCCGGTTTTGGGCAACAACCCGCTTTATTATGAGCGTTGGGCCGAGTTGTTCAATGAAGGGTCATGGTGGTTTGACGTATGCCGTTGGCAAATAGGGCAGTCCGAAGCTACTTATTACGGGTATACCGATGTTCCCGGGCCTATTAATTTTGTTCCTTCAAAATCATATGTATGGCCGATCCCACAAAGTGAGATCAATAGTAATTCGAAAATAAAGCAAAGTACTGGTTACTGATATAGTTGATTAATAAGTGTAAAGCAGGTGAGATGGCTTTACACTTTTTTTCCTTTTTATTCAAAATATTAGAAACCAAAGCATGTATTTTATTTACGTTTCAAGAAAAACATTTATCGTCTTATTTAGCCTGCTAATATTTAGCGGGGCCCTGGCACAAAACCAGCAAACCATTCATGCTGGTATGAATAGCGTAAAGCTTGACTTTATGCTTAACGCTGATGGCCGGCCTTCATACAAAGTTTATTTTGGTGACAAACCAATAATTAACAATTCATACCTGGGCATCAAATTAGCTAATGACAGTGCATTCGATAAACATTTTAAGCTCACAAGTTCAGAAAAAACAGAGGTTGATGAATCATGGAACCCCGTGTGGGGTGAAGTAAAAACGATACGTAACCATTATGAACAGTTGACTGTCCATTTAAAGCAGCAGGATGCCCCTGGCCGGTTATTGACTATAGTATTCAGGGTATTTGCAGATGGTGTAGGTTTTAGGTATGAGTTTCCAAATCAACCCAACCTTAAATATTTTATCGTATCCGATGAGTTAACGGAGTTTAGCCTTACAGGCGATAATAAAACTTTTTGGATACCGGGTGATTATGACAGTAACGAATATCCTTATACAGTTTCCACGATAAGTCAGGTGGATGCCTCGGTATTGGCAAAGTCAGCAACGGATATTGCTGTCCGCTATGTTCCAGATAAATACGGGATACAAACCCCGCTCATGATGAAGACCACCGATGGCTTGTATATTAATATTCATGAAGCGGCTTTACAAAACTATACCTCCATGCAATTGCATGCGGATACAAAGACCTACAAGCTAACGGCCAATTTAGTAAGCGATGCAGTTGGCAACAAAGCATATATGAGGGCGCCATGCGTAACCCCTTGGCGGACAATTATTGTATCCGATAAAGCCACAGATATACTGTCATCAAAAATGATCCTCAATTTAAACGAGCCGTCAAAAATTGAAAACACATCGTGGATAAAGCCGATGAAATTTGTTGGTGTTTGGTGGGAAATGCAAACCGGCAAAAGCACCTGGAATTACACCGATAATTTGGATACGCTTGATGCTAATGGTAAACTTATCCCGAATGGCAAGCATGGGGCAACTACCGCCAATGTAGAAAGGTATATTGATTTTGCTGCAAAAAATGGTATACAGGGGGTTTTAGTTGAAGGATGGAATACAGGATGGGAAGAATGGTTTGGTAACTGGGCCGAAAAACCCTTCGATTTTGTTACACCATATCCCGATTTTGACATAAAAGCAATAACCGATTATGCTGCCTCAAAAGGGGTAAAAATGATTATGCATAATGAAACATCAGGGTCAGCTACCAATTACGAGCGGCAAATGGATACTGCATTCCGCTTTATGAAAAAATATGGCTATGTCTCGGTAAAAACGGGTTACGTAGGCAGGATCATCCCCCGCGGCGAACATCACGACGACCAGTGGATGGTAGACCATTATGTGCGTGTGGCACAAAAAGCGGCGCAATACCATATAATGCTGGATTCTCATGAGCCGGTAAGGCCTACAGGGTTACAGCGCACTTATCCTAACTGGATGGCATGTGAAGCAGGAAGGGGCAACGAATATAATGCATTTGGGAGCGGCGATAACCCTAACCACGAAACCATTATGCCATTTACGCGCCTGATGGGTGGCCCAATGGATTTTACACCGGGAATATTCAAGATAAAAGGATATACCGCTGACCCGCAAAGGCAGGTTAAGACTACGTTGTGTAAACAATTAGCGTTATATATAACTATGTATAGCCCGGTACAAATGGTTGCCGATATACCTGATAATTATGAAAAGCATATGGACGCCTTTCAGTTTATTAAGGATGTTGCGGTTGATTGGGATGATACCAAAATTATTGAAGCCGAGCCCGGTGAATATATCACCACAGCCCGAAAAGAAAAAGGTACCGGCAATTGGTTTATTGGCGCTATAACGAATGAAAATAGCCGAAGTGCAATAATACCATTGGATTTTTTGGATAAGGGAAAAAAATATGTCGCTACAATTTATGCCGATGGCGATGATGCAGATTGGAAAAAGAACCCGGAATCCTATAAAATCACAAAATATTTAATTAGTGCAGGTACCAAGCTTAATGTGAAGCTGGCAAATGGGGGAGGTTCGGCAATAAGTATAAAACCAGCTACAGATGCCGATAGCGGATTGAAATTTTACAAATAAAATTATAGCACGATCTATACCTGGACAAAACAGCTCAATAAATTTTATTAAGATAATGAATATTAAGAATAATTGCCTGGTAGTAATGCTTATTTTAAACAGATTAATGTGTTCGGCGCAGGAACAAAGGGGGGCCGTTATTCCATGGACAACTTACGAGGCCGAGCGTATGAACACGACGGGAAGTATTATGGGGCCGAAATACGGCCCGTACGAGGTTGAAACAGAATCTTCCGGGCAAAAATGTGTAAAGCTGAACCGCAAAGGGCAATATGTTGAGTTTACTTCATCTGGAAGTGATAACAGTATGGTAATAAGATATAGCCTTCCTGATGGTAAACAAGGTAACGGAAAAAGGACTACGCTTGCCATCTATAAAAACGGGAACCTGGTAAAGCATTGCAAAATATTGTCACGCTATGCCTGGCTTTATGGTAAATATCCTTTTACTAACGATCCAGCCGCCGGGGAGCCGAGGCACTTTTATGATGAAATGAGGGTGACAGGTTTGAAAATTGGGAAGGGTGATATTATCAGGATCCGGCGTGATGATCAAAAAGAAGACGATGCCGAATATTGTATAATTGATTTGGTTGATCTTGAAAATATTGCACCTCCGTTAAAGGAGCCATCAAATTCGTTGTCCGTAACCGATAAAAGTTTTAAGGGAAATGATACCACTGATGATTATACTGAAGCGTTTAGAAATTGCATAGCCAAGGCAGCGGAGACTGGGAAAAGTGTGTGGATTCCGGTCGGAATTTATAAAATTACCGGCGATATAGTTCTCCCGGCAAATTTAACCATGCACGGTGCGGGGATGTGGTATTCACAATTAGTTGGCGATGAAGCACTTTATGTCAATGCAAATAACAGGGTGAGATTAAAGGGAAATGGCGGTAACATTCATATTTCTGATTTCGCTATAATTGGTAAGCTGACTTATAGGAGCGACAAAGAAGCCAATGACGGCATTGTTGGTTCCTATGGCGCAAACTCAACCATATCAAACATATGGATCGAGCATACCAAAGTGGGTATGTGGATAGAAAACTCAGAGAATTTAAAAATTACAGGTTGCCGCATGCGCAACACGATGGCCGATGGTATAAATTTTTGTGTCGGCATGGCCGGATCGACTATTGAAAACTGCACCGCACGTGGTACAGGCGATGATTGTTTCGCCATTTGGCCCACTACATTTTTAAAACAGGTGTATTCGCCGGGACATAACCGTATAGTTCATTGTACCGCAACATTGCCTTTTCTTGCAAATGGCGTAGCTATTTATGGCGGAGATAGTAACATTGTACAAGATTGTTCATTAGTTGATATTTCCCAGGGCTCGGCAATCCTTATCAGCACTACTTTTCCTACAGAAAACAATGATAAAAGCATAAATAATAACTTTAGCGGTAAAACGGTTATTGAAAATTGCGATATAAAAAGCAGCGGTGGCTTTGACCACGAGTGGGACTGGCGCGCCGCGGTAGAGATATGTATTGATAAGCGCAGCATTTTAGGACTTGAAATAAGTAATTTAAATATCACCAACAGTTTGTCAAACGGGTTAAGTGTAATTGCTAAAAACGGACCCGGCAAAATTGGCTCATTGTCTGATGCGACGGTGCAGCACATTAATATTTCAAATTCGGGGATTGGTGTAAAAGGAAAATACAGCCTCTTTATTAATGGCGATGCCCATGGTAGCTTAACTGTTAAAAAATCAGATATCCATGAAATTAAGAATGAATCTGAAAATTTTACTATTGTAAAATAAGACGGACAAATTTCGGATTTTCGACCCGATAGCTATCAGGTTCGGATTTATAAAAAGCAGAAAAATGAAAATTATAGGTCTGTTTAGTCGATCAGGTACCTTTCAGACATCTGGACTTCGCTGTCTTTCGAACTTCGTAATAATAGTTTTTCTTTGTTTGTTCGCCTTTAGCTGTAAAAAAAGTGGGGGAGGTACTGGTGGTAGCACCTCCGTCACAACCAAAAAAACCGATACAACGGTTATAACGCAAATACCAACCAATGCCAAACCGGTGGTAAAAACCAATACGCAAAAGGTATATGTACACTATATGCCCTGGTTTGAAACCCCTGCAACATCGGGCAACGGCCAGTGGGGCCAGCATTGGACAATGGCTAACGAAAATCCCAACACTATACTACCAAACGGCCGCAGGCAGATCGCATCCTGGTTTTACCCTATGATAGGGCCTTATGATAGTGATGACAGGGATGTGATTGATTATCATTTATTATTAATGAAATATGCAGGTATTGATGGTGTGATCATTGATTGGTATGGTACGTTTAATGTTGATGACTATGCGCTTAATAAGCGCAATACCGATTCGCTGGTTAAACGTGTCCCAAATGCTGGCTTGCAATTTGGTATTTGTTATGAAGATGCTTCGCTTGCACAGGTAAAAGCAACTACTGGCACAGATACCGTAGCGGCAGCACAGCAGGATTTCGCCTATTTGCAATCGCAATATTTTAGCAGCGGCAATTATATTCGGATCAATAACCAGCCTTTACTGCTTGATTTTGGCCCGCAAAGTTTAAAAACCACTACGGATTGGCAACGAGCATTTTCAGGCCTTTCAACAAAGCCCAGGTTGTTGTCATTGGAATACGCCGGCAGTGTAACTGGCAGCGAGGGTAGTGGCGAGTTTGCCTGGGTTGATGCCTCTGACCAGCAAAATCTGCAAGGTTTTTATCAAAATCGAGCGCCATCATTATCCACATATTTTGCTGCGGCTTATCCCGGATTCATGGATTTTTATAAACAAGGCGGTTGGGGAAATACCTTATTTTTGATCGGTTATAACGGTACCGCCACTTTGCAGAATTGCCTTAATCTTGCCAAAACCAGCGGCACGAATTATTTACAATTAATAACCTGGAATGATTACGGCGAAGGTACCATGATAGAGCCAACCCTCGATTTTAACTTCACATTTTTGCAAACCATACAGCAATATACCGGGGTTACTTACACTGTTACCGAATTGCAGCTAATTTATAAATGGTACATACTCCGAAAGAAATATGCAGGCAATACCACCGTTGAACAACAATTGATTGTTGCTTACAATGATTTGGTAGCATTGGATGTGGTTGATGCTACTACAATAATTTCGGCAATAAACTAGGCGCTATAACTTTTTTAATATCATTTATAAAATTTATTTTGATATGAAATTTCCATTTCTAAATTTGCGTAACTAATTACGTAAGTTATTACTGATATGAACTTTTACGAAAAAACAGGTAAAATGGCCATCGGCAGCCGCCTCCGCAGGTTAAGCGAATTACTTACTGAACAGGCAAGCGAGGTTTACTCATTATATGAAGTTGATATACAACCTAAATGGTTCCCGGTTTTTTATTTACTGGCAGCAAGTGGCGAAAAATCAATTACACAAATTGCGCAGGAGATCGGTCATTCACATCCTTCGGTAAGCACCATAGTTAAGGAGATGATAAAAAAGGATGTTGTGATGAAAACGGCCGGCAAAAGCGATGGACGCGAAAATTATGTGATGCTTACGGAGAAAGGCCATGCTATCAATGAACGTATACAAATCCAGTACCAGGATGTAAACGCCGCAGTTGAAGCAGCACTTGCTGAAACACAAAATAATATATGGAAAGCCATTGGCGAATGGGAGTACCTGCTGGAACAAAAAAGCCTGTTGAAACGTGTGCAGGACGAAAAAAAATTACGCGAGAGTTCATCGATTGAAATAGTCGATTACCAACCCAAGTACCTGGAAGCTTTTAAGCAGCTAAATGTGGAGTGGATTAATACCTGGTTTAAAATGGAAGAAGCCGATCATAAAATATTGGACCATCCGCAGGAATATGTGCTGGATAGGGGTGGTTACATTCTGCTGGCATTGGATAACGGTAAACCCGTAGGCACCTGTGCGCTTATTAAAATCGGCAACGATACATTTGAACTCTCAAAAATGGCGGTTTCGCCAGAGGCTAAAGGCAAAGGCATTGGCTGGTTATTAGGAAACGCCGCTATTGAAAAGGCAAAAAAGACAGGCGCCAAACGGCTCTATCTCGAAAGCAATACTATACTGAAACCAGCTATAAACCTGTATTATAAATTAGGCTTTAAAAGGATTCCGGGGACACCATCACCATACGAACGGTCGAATATCAGCATGGAAATTTTATTTTAAGACGTAATGGAAGAAAATACAATTATTTTCAGGGAGTTGCGACAGGGCGATAACCCCGCTGTAGCAAATATCATCAGGCGGACGATGGAAGAATTTAAGATCAATAAACCCGGCACTGTTTACTTTGAAGCATCGACCGATCATTTGTTTGAGTTATTTCAGCCTGTTGAAGGCAGTTATTATTTTGTTGTGGAATTAAATGGGGAAATCGCCGGCGGCGCAGGTATTTACCCGACAAACCAGTTACCCGATGGTGTTTGCGAACTGGTGAAAATGTACATCAGTCCTTCGGCCCGTGGAAATGGTATTGGTAAAGAACTGATAAACCGTTGTGTCAACAAAGCGAGGGAGTTAAATTACCATAGCATTTATCTTGAATCGATGTTCGAGTTGAAACAAGCGTTGAGGCTATACGAATACTTTGGTTTTAAATACCTGGATAAACCAATGGGAAACAGCGAACATATTACTGATCTATGGATGTTAAAAACTATGGATAGTACAAAATTGTAACGAGTGCCGAAACCATCATCTTAAAATCCTTAAATCCAAAAAATCCTGGTCAGGCTTTCCTTTGCGCTTTCTCCCAAACCGCACTTTGCTTTGTCGTAAAATAGCGGATGATCCCCATCAAAACAGCATAATTCATCACACAAAAATAATAAGGGATGAACAGCACTTTGATGCGAATATGCCTTTTTTCCATAATAAAACCGAGTACGGCCAACAGGTAAAATAAAATCTGCGAAAAAAATATCGCCATGTAAAAGGCTTGGCCGGGCTCAAAAGCTAAAGCAACATTCAATATGAAGACCAATATCAGCAGGAAAGGAGTAACTGTCCACCTTAAAACACGATGACTGATGTATTGAAATGACAGGACAGGGTATTTGAAAGGGTTAAATAAGCTTTTTAAGCGGAGTATGGATTGCATACCGCCAGCGGCTATTCTGATTTTTCTTTTTAACTCTTCCGATACATTTTCCGATGCGGTCTCTATGGCATACGCTTCGGGCTCGTAAACTATGCGGTACCCTTTTGTTGCGATTAGCATCGAGATCATGAAATCATCCAGCACAGTGTCGGCAGGTACATCCTGGTAAAGCGAACGCCGTACGCTGAACAACTCGCCGGCTGCGCCAACTACGGAGTATAGTTCAGAATCCCATTTTTTTAATGTTGACTCATATTTCCAGTAAAAACCTTCACCGGCGGCGCTGGCATCAGCATTTTCATTTATTTGTACGCGTTTTTCGCCTGCTACCGCACCGACCGTTTTATCGGTATAATGCCGGCAAATGCGGGTAATGGCTTCGGGATTTAAAAAAGTGTTGGCGTCGGTAAAAACTACAATTTCAGTATCCACATATTCCATGGCACGGTGAACAGCGGCGATTTTACCTGACCGCCCCTCCTGGTGTAAAAGTTGTATTTGCGGATAGCCGCTGATGATACCGGCCGTTCTATCGGTCGACCCATCGGCAACAAATAGTAGCTTTAATTTGCCCGGCGGATATTTTATCTGCAAGCTGTTAATTATTTTTTCCTCAATAAACAATTCTTCATTATAGGCGGCCACTACCAGGGTGCAATTTGGCAACAGGTCATTTATAGGGGTTATAATTGCTGGCTTACCTTTAAAATATCGCTTTATCTTAACCAGGAAATACAGAAAAACACCATATCCCATAAAGGTGTAAAAAACAATAAAAAGGCTTAGCCAAAATATAATTATCATGCTATTGTATTGATAAGGTATCCTAAATTTTTACTGTTTTTTGAATGGGTTAAATTCCACCAGGTGGCTTTGAAAAGCATAGGTATAAAGCTGTAATTTTTATCTTTCAGGTAGGCAAGCACATTACGTGGCGTAACTAATAGAATAAAATAGACATAAAAAACTACCATCTTAAATAGCGGTGCATTGCGGCGAATAAACAATATTCGGTTACGGTTCATAAAATACTCTTTTAGCCTGCTTTTTTTACCTACCGAGACTGATTCTTTATGATAGATGAGGGCATCGGTACAAACCCAGGCCTGGTATCCGGCCTCTTTTATACGTTCGCACCAATCAACTTCTTCATAGTAAAGGAAAAAATTTTCATTCATCATGCCTGCTTTTTCAATGGCTTGTTTTCTTACCATCATAGCGGCGCCATGGCAATAAGCGGTTGGCCCGGTTATATGGTCGTATTGGCCGGTATCTTTTTCGCGCAAACCGATGCAGCTATTGCGGCATGTGTAAAAGTTCATTGGGGTATAGCCTGCATATTGTATCAGGCTTTTATCATTATAGTATTTAATTTTTGGCGAAGCCAAGCCCACTTTGGGGTTTGCATCCATCACTTCAACCAAAATATCGGTTAAGCCTGTAGTAAATTCAGTATCGTTATTTACAAAAAACAAATAATCGCCGGTAGCTTGCGCTATACCCAGGTTATTTCCGCCTGCAAAACCCAGGTTTTGTTCAGAACGGATAAATTTGATATCGGGGTATTTTGTACGCCAATCAAGCGTATAGTCGGTTTTGCTGCCATTATCAACAACAATTATTTCAAGCCCGGTTTTCGGGATAGATGCCAGCAACTCTTCGGTAACTTTTGGCTGATTGAAGTTTACAGTTATAATGGATACGGTTTTCATTATTTAATTGCAACTCCAGGCTCAGTGTTTGCGCCGTGCGGTGTATGAATAAACTTTTTATTAGCGCCTTTCAACTTAAATAGTAATAACACCATCGTAAAAAATATAAGTGGTATTTTTAAAACAGCCCCCAAAAGTTTATCATTAAAAAACGCAGCAGGTACGGCTATTAGTATACCTGTATAGCAGCAGGCCGTAGCAGCCAGCCACAATTGCCAGCCCGGCCCAACGCCAGGCAACACCAACGAAATTATTAGCATAAACGGCATGAGCCCAAGCATTAAAATGCGCGGTAAAATTGCAGTCTGATATATCTCATTAAAATAGTCAAAATTGCCATGTTTAAAAAGTTCGCCGAAACCGGTGCTGCCATATTTTTTTAATAGATTAAATTGTGCCGATAGCCACCTGCGCCTTTGTTTTTTAAATACTTCGGGATTGCTCACTTTCTCGTCATAAATTAAAGCATTTTCGGCATAAGCAACGCCTATTTTATTACGGGTAAGCAGCAGGCCCATTTCTTTATCAAAGCCGCCGACGGCATCAATTTGAAGCATAACTTCTTTAAATAAATTATACTCAAGTGCCATTCCCGAGCCAATAATGGCGGCGGAAAGGTTAAAAACACGTTGCGATTTTCGGAATATATGGTTATTTATCTCCTCGCTTATGGCATCGAGTACAGCAATCGGCGTATTGGTATTTTTTGCGACCCTGTGACCTTGTACCACGCGGTTACCTGCTTTTAAATAGTTATTTATTTGGTACAAAAAATCAGGGGCGGCTATGTTGTCAATGTCAAAAACGATAGCGGCATCAAAGTTACCTGTGGTATTTTCAATGGCTTTGTGTAAAGCTTTTGATTTGGTGCTGCTTTCAAAAATAACCTCCAATACCTGTATAGGCATTTTTTTTAATTTTTCAACCGTTTCAGGCTTTAACGAATCGGCAATCACGCATATATGGAATAGGTCTCGGGGGTAATTAAGGGTGATAGCATTCGCCGCGGAGTTTAATATGATCTCATCCTCTTTATAGGAACATATATAAATCACAAATTTCGACAGTGCGGAACTTTCAGGCGTTTTTTTAATCTTTATTAATTTACCTGCTACCGAAAATATAAACAAGTATAAACTATATACGCCCAGGTATATAAAAAGTGAACTTGTAATTATTGCTGCAATAAATTTAATTATCTCCATACGTAAACAACTTATACGAAAGTGACGGCAAAAATGGTGGTGTTATGAATTATTTTTTTAGGCAGGCATTATTTTTCGGTCGTATTTTTTATCAAGATTTGCCTCTAACAAGTCTTTTATTTCAATTATCCTATGTTCCCAAGTGTTATCGGCTGCTATAGCAAGCCTCTTTTGCTGCAACTCGCAAGTATCCTGCAAAGAAATATTGAGTGCTTCTGTAAATTCACTGGCATTTTTACAATACGAAACTGTATCAAAAGTAAAGTCCTTCAAATCCGAATTAAAATCGGTTGAAACCACCGGCCTCCCGGAACCAAGGTATTCAAAAAGCTTTAAAGGGAATATATTATTGCTTACCTCATCCTTCTTAAATGGGATTATAGCTACATCAAACCCTTTTAATACCGATGGCATAAGCTCATAAGGTACCGCGCCTTTTATGTAAACGTTAGGGGCTTTATAGTCCTCGTCTTTTAGATAATAACTGTCAACCGGCCCTATAAACACAAAACTTTTATCAGGATTAGCTGCAATAAGCTTTTTTACAAGTTCGTAATCGATACGCCGTTCAATAGCGCCGAAATAGCCTATTACTGGTTTTTTAATACCATTTAAAATTTCGGCTTCTGGCAGTTCAGGATTAAGCGCTTTTTGGCTATGGCTGATATTGGCCGCATTAGGTATAAAATAAGAATTTTTATTCAGCCGGGCCTTCCTGTTGCACAACTCTTTGCTGGTTGAAATAATAACATCAACGCTTTTTACCAGTATATCTTCGGATATTAAGCCATGTTTGGTTTGATAGGGCTCTATTATAGGATCAACACAATGGTAAACCGTTAATTCCGGGTTTAGCAATTTATGAAGCGTAGGGAAGGAAAAATTATATGAATTGATATAAATGTAGTTGCCGATATTAAGATTTTTAATAACTTTTTTTATGCGCGAACCTACAATCAGTTCGTTAATCTTTAATGCAAGCCTGTATAATTTACTTTCCGGCAATACATTTATCGACTGTACAGGAGGGGTAATGATAATCTTTAAATTTGGATTATCAGTTTGAATAATGCAGTTTTTGGGTGAAAAGAAATGTGGCCTACGGGCACGAAAGCCAGGGGTGTTCCTGAATTGGAAATAATCGCGCCAGGTATAGGGCCTGTCAATATAGTAAACATAATTATCCTGTGCCAGGTGTTTTGCCATGGTGTAATTTGTCGACTCCAGGCGGCCGTCAAATTGCATTTGCGAAAAAATAATTATGTTTTGATTTTTTAGGCTCATTTTTTAGGGGTATTTTTTTAAGTCGAAAATCTTTAATCTGAAGTCAGAATTTATAAGTTAATGTCAAAGGCATAGTTTTATTTGAAACTTTCGACTTCGGACTTCGGACTCCCGACTTCAGACCTCAGAGACTTTCTTTTAAATCTATTTGGCAAATCAATCAATATCAGTTTTGTTTCAAGTACGCCTAATTTTAATATATCCATCATGGTAAAGTTCAGGTGCTTTTTAAGCATCCAATACCCATAAATAACACCCACTAAAAAGGTGAAAATTGATGAAAGCGCCACGCCATAAATATTGTGTGTAATATAAATGCCAACAAAATCACCCACCACATTAACTATCAACATCAATATTACTTTAATCATATTTATATGCGGTTTGTTCAGGATGTCAAGCGATATGCCAAAAAAACGATCCACCGGCAATAAAATAGCAAAGCACATAAATATCCTGAAAACATTGGCCGCTGAGGTAGCTACGAAATGCTGGCCGCCAATAATTTCAATAACCAGGTCGGCGCCAATAAATGCCACAATTGAAACGGGTATTAAAAGTATAGTTAGTACCCCAGCATACTTTTTCATGATATAGGTCATATGCCTTTTATCATCCCGGTAAATAGCAGCCGACATAGTAGGTAAGGCAGTAGCGACAAAACTCCGGAGCGGAATTTCTATCACTTCCCTTAACCGCTGCGCCAGGTAATATATACCCACTACAGCTGGGTCGGCAAACATGAATTTTATAATAAATGTATCAGACCCACTGAGCAGATAAGAACTGATGGAAGTACCGACGCTATATTTCCCAAAATGGGTTAATTCTTTAATGCACAACCAGCTTTTGTGCGTTATAGAGGTAATATTTGCCCACCCGGTTACTATTGTAAATAGGCTGGTAATTGCCGCTGACGCACAGTAAGCATAGATAACGGCCTGGAAGTTTGCTTGATGTAGTATTATTAATAGAACGATAGCAATAAAAAAACAGCCCTGGCCGATTAAATTGAGTATGAACATACGGTCGAACCGTTCTTCGGCCTGCAGTATCCATAAGGCAATGCTTGAGGGAAACTGGCAAAAAAAGATTATACTAAACCATTTAATAATTATTGCCGTTGAAGGATTGCTATGAAAAAATAAAAATGCACACAAGCATAACAATACTAACACAGATGTGAGGACAAACCCCAGGAACCAGGTTGAACCGGCCACATTTAATGCACGCTCCCTGCTTGCTCCCGAATAAAATTTAACCAACGAGGTTTGTAAAAAACCGCTCCTGAAAAAGCTCGCCAAAGTGTATGCGATAATGAAGAAAGTCCAGTACCCAAAATCGGCGCCTGATAAAGTGCGGGCCAGCATAGATACAGTTACCATCCCCATAACGGGCATAACTGCATTGCTTGCTAATGACAGCGTGTGTTTATTTGATAATTTTTTTAATACCTCCATTACACTTTTTCCCAGCTGCTGGTTTCAAAATTATATTTTTTAATAACCCTTGCCGGATTCCCTACCGCTACCGAGTAGGCCGGTATATTTTTTGTTATCACACTGCCCGCGCCAATTACAGCATGTTTGCCAATAGTTACTCCTGCTGTAATAACACTATTGGCGCCTATCCATACGTTATCTTCAATAGTAATCTGTTTTGTCACCACGGGTTGCATTCGCGGCGGCTTACTAACATCGGCATAACCATGATTAAGCCCCGAAATAACAATGTTTTGTGCCAGCATTACATAGTCGCCTATTTTAACAGGGCCAATAATTACGTTACTTAACCCAATGCCTGTATTGTTGCCGACATACACATCGCCAACACCGTTATTAATGGTCGCGAAATCTTCCACAATACTATTTGAGCCTATCTTAAAGTTTTTAAATGGAAACAGGTCCATCCGGGTATTATATCTTATAATGGTATTTCGGCCTTTTTTATGAATAAATGGGTTAACAAATAATCTCACCCATAATCTGGGCCTGGCCTGGCCGCGGGGTATCAGCAGCCAATGTACAAATTTTTTTATCCGCGGGTTCGATTTAATTGAACGCTGTAAAAACATTGGTTAATCTTTTAATCCTATTCATTAAATCTCCCCTGTTGTAGCAGGTGTCAATTTTCTTTGTTGTAGGTCTAACCGCATCGTAATATTCAAAAGCGCCATCGCCAAATAAAATAATATGTTAGACGGGTATTGTACGAGTGCTTGCTGCGGATAGTTACCAACATCAAAGGCGAAAATGATTAATATCATGCCCAGGCAATAAGATTTTAGCGCAGGGTCCTTAATTAAATAAAAATATTGAATGCCTTTATACATAATAACAAAGTTAAATATGCAATAAAGCAATAGTCCTATCCATCCCATTTCAACAGCAACCCTCACATAGCCACTGTCTGGCGGGAATTTTGAAAGATAGGAGTTGGGGGCAAACCGCTGGCCCCAAATCCCGACCGAACCTAAACCGCCGCCAATTGGATGCGACAATATATAAGGCTTAATACGTTCCTGGTTACGGGCGCGTTCTTCAAATGAAGCGTCTTTTGATGGCCGGAAAGCGCTTTGAAACCTGGCCAGGGTGGGGTTGGAGGTAGGCATTCTTATTAGAACTCCAAGCATCACTGCGCATATTATACCAAACATCAATACTTTTTTATTGAAATTAAATATAAACAGCATGCTAAGCCCTGCCGGAATAATTACATAAGAAGCCCGGGTTCCTGAATACAACATTACCGTAAAGAAAAACACGGCCATGCAACCTAAAATTACTTTTTGACGGGTTTTTAACGGGCCAAACATCAGGGCTATACATAACAAGGCCGCGGCAACCATATTGTAGGCATAAACCACAGGATCAGAAAAAATGCTCCACTTTCTGAGGTGCCCACCAATAAATAATAATTTGAACCTATCGGGATCCCGGTGCAGCCATGTACTTTCAAATCCGAATAAACCTAAGTGTTCCTGCTGAAACCCTGCAATGGCAGCTATAATTTCGAGTCCCAACCATACTTTGATCAATAACTTGATAAATTGTTTTGTGCGTATGTGGTACAAAAACACAAAATACATCATCATAATAAAGCCAACAGTACGGACAGTGAAAACCCACTCCAGAATTGTCGGAGAATTAGGGTTAATGGCCTCTAATATGTTATAGCCCAGCCATGTAAGTGTGAAATAGGTTATAGGGTTGTCAAAATACGCCCATTGCTTGTCATTTTTCATTTTTACGAAAAATCCCAGCAGCAGCAAATACGTCATGGCATCCATTACAAGGCCAATGGGTGTTTGCTCAGGCACAAACCTGGAAGCATAATTTATAAAAAATGAAATAATAAGCAAGGTTATTATACCAAATTTAGGATAGGCCACTGCAGCGTACGCTGCAGGCAGGGCGATGATGATAAATAAAATAATTACCCCGGCGGCAAACCCTTCACGGGCTATGATAAAACTTACCGATAAAGATGCAAGGACTACAAACAGGATGACTGCCGGCGCAGAAAATTTTTGTACAATTATCCTGTCCCAGAATGTTCTATAGGATACATTGTCTTTAACCTGATCATCCGGCATTTGCTTGAACAGTTTTGTGTTAAAAAAATAATATCTTTAAAAACCAAACGAAAATACCTGCAAAAGCAAGGATAATGGCCGCAGTGAGACATCGCTTTTGTAATGTGCTTAAATCTTTAAAAGGGTCGTTTGCTTTTTTATGTTCAATTTTCATCGCTGCAATAATCAAAATAAGTAAAATGAACTATCCGGGCAACCCGATCACTGGTTTAATTTCTTGGTTTTTTTGAATGATTATGTACGATAGCTTTATTTAAAACCCACCCTGCAAATTTAGTATTAAGATGTTTAAGGTAATCAATATATTGGCCGTGCGACCTTGAAATACTTTTGTTTGCCTCGAAAACCGCTATTGTTTTATTTGTAAATAATATCCACTCTTTTGATTTATTTAATGAATCGAGCGGCGGCAGGTCAATCAATATGATATCGTACCTTGATTTTAACTCATTTATCTCGTTTTGAATATGCCTTTCGTCATTGATCTCCAGTAAGGAAACATCACCACCCCTGTTACCCAAAACACTTATGGCACTGGTGTCCCTTTCAATGTATGAGCTGCTCCTGAAATAGTCTTCAATAAATAGTTTTGGCTGTATTATTTTACTTAAAGTAGGATTGTTAAAATTGCCATCTATCAATAAAACTTTTTTATTAATTGCCGAATATGAGTAGGCCAGGCTAGTCGCCAGCAGCGTTTTACCTTCGCCTTCGCCAAGGCTCGTGATGCCCAGAATTTTCTCGCCCTTAAGTTCCTGGTCAATTTCAAACCTTACTGAACGAAGCAACTCTTTAAACTGCTTCATCTTTTGCCTGTTTTCAACGTCCCAAAGTTTTCGCAGGTCGGGCTTTGGGCCGTGTATCAAATTTAACGAGCCAAGTAACGGTAATTGAGTTTTGTTAACCAGGTCGGTGGGCTCTTTTATATTATCATCAAGGTAATAAAGTATAAACAGCACCAAAATGCAAATAACAAAGCTCACAATGCCGCTAAGTACTATCAGGAGCGCTTTTTTTGATGGTTCGGCAACATCAGGCGTGGCAGGTTCTACCTGCATCAGCTTTATCGAAAAATTTGATTGAAGGTTTATCGCGTTATATTGCTTTAAAACGTCTAAATACTCCTGGCTTGCCACCGCAACATCAGATTCATAAGTTTTAACAGTTGCATCAAAAGGCACCAGCCTTTTAAACTTTGCATCCAAATCAGAAAGCTCTTTATCAATAGCCTGCACACTATATTTTGCAAGGTCTCTTGATACCTCAAGCTCCAGCTTTTTAGCAACAAGGTTATCTTTATTTACGAGGGGGTTAGTAATGTACTTATCCGAGGTATTGTTAATTTCGGCAGTAAGTTGCTTTTGCAGCGAATCGAGGACCGGTTTATATGTCGGGTTAAAACCGCTGTGAACATATTGTTCATTTAGTGTCCGCAGTTGGTCTTCAGTACTTGTAATTGCCTGGTTATACTGGCTCACTGTCGATTCGATATATTGCCTGTCTTTTGGGTTAAACTTGTCGTTTATTGATTTTACAGCGCCTTCATAAGATGCAATGGTCCTTTGGGCTTCAAGTTTTTTATCCTTGTAAGTCAGTATTTGTGCATCGATGTCTTTTGCCTGGTCTTCAAGGTTTAAAATTCCATTTTTTATCTTGTATTGCTGTAGCGAATCCTTTTTCTCGCTCAATGCGTTTCGTTTTTGATCCAGTAATTTGGATAAGAAATCTATCGCATTTGATTCGTTTTGTTTAACGTTTACTGTATAATAATCCAGAAATTCCTTACAAATGGTATTTACAACAAAAGCTGACAATTGCGGGTTTTCGGAAGAATAGGTTATCGTAATAAAGTCACTTTCTCCGTCGCGGTCAACAGACAGGTCTTTCCGTAACGAACGCTCGTCGTATTTCATCGAAATAAGCAGTTCGTTCAATCCGCTTTCATCTTTATTATACAGGGATAAGGGCTCGCTGTTTTGCAGTTTATATTTATAAACTAACAATGCGTGGTCAACCGCAGGTTGACTTAGGTTTTTGAACTGATGGTTTAGCTTTCTGAAAGGAGTAGGGCTGCTCAGGTCGTGAATGATCAACTGGTAAGAAACATTATCAACCAGTTTTTTCAGCTTAATGATCTCCGTAAGGTTGCTAAACTCGCGTGTGATCTCATCCTGCTGGGCGTTGGGCGTGTTGTCTTTATCTAAAAGGTGCCTTGATGCATCAACAATGCCTGTAGCAATCTGCGTGTTTGAAACATATTCACCCGGTAGGTTTTTGACAAGGAAGTACGAGGCAATCACCGTTGCCAAAACAACGAGGATTATTATATATTTATATTTGCCTAAAAGAGAAAAATAAGACGATACTTCCATTATTTATTTTATGCTTTCCAGCTTGGCCCCCAAAAGCTCTTCAAGATTGGTTTTAGCAGTAAATACAGCCAGTTCGGCCTGTAGCCTGAATGAATTTTGATTATAAAGGTTTGTTAACGCTTCATTGTAAACAGTGAACGTAGTTTCGCCTCTTTCAAATGTATGTTTCAACTGATTTACAGCCGTTGTTGCATCCTGTGTGGCATTTACCTTATTGCGTAAATCTGCCTGTGCTTCTATGTAAGCAAAGTAAAAGCGTTTTACATTTGCCTCAATCGTTAAAAAATATTGTTCTTGCTGCTCTTCGGCAACTTTAACCGCTTCTCTGGCATTGTGTACTGTGTATGGCCTTTCGAAAAGCGAACCCAAACTTACTGAAGCCACCAATTGTAGCCCGTTAAAAATTATGGGGTTTGTTGCACTTGTTGTATTGGGGCCCTGCGGGCTGTAAATATACGATGCACTAAAAGCATCGAGCCAGGTAAAACTAACCTGGTGAAAAGTGCCCCTGGCGATATTGATTTGATCTTGCAGTATTTTAACTTGCGGATAGTTCTTTTTAGCCGTAGCGATCAATTTTTCAAGGTAAGGGTATGACAGGTCCTGGAACATGGTTTCCTGTGCATGAATATTAGCGGCAAAAGTTAAAATAAATAATGCGAGGCAAATAGTTCTAAATTTATTATTCATCTGTTTTTAAACTTTTTCTTTCTGAAAAACAGCCGGCACAGTCCTTACCAGGATCTTCATATCAAGCCAAAAAGAATAGTTTTGAGCATAAAAGTTATCTAATTTTTTCCTTTCACGCTCCGACATATCTAATTTTCCACGTTTAGTTATCTGCCACAAACCTGTTAGCCCTGCAGGCCCTAAAAACCGCATCGACCACTCATTGGAAGTTAACATTTCAGCTTCATAAACGGGCAACGGCCTGTTACCAACTAATGACATATCTCCCCAAAGAATATTGAATAGTTGAGGGAGTTCGTCTAGGCTCGAATTTCGCAAAAATTTGCCGAGTTTAGTAACACGGGGGTCGTCTTTAATTTTAACAAATGCGGCTTTTGTGCCCCCATCCTCATTTGAATACTGATTTTGTGTGGATAACTCAAGTAGTAATTTATCAGCATCGATGCGCATCGACCTGAATTTGTAAAAATCAAACACTTTATAACCTGTCCCAACGCGTTTGCTTTTGTAAATTACCGGCCCTTTTGAATTTAATTTTATCGCAATTACAATAGCGAGCATTATCGGCGAAAGAATTAAAAGCATAGCGCCCGATACAAAAAGATCGATAAGCCGTTTGCCAAACGGCATAGTGTATTTTATATCAACCTCCTGCGAAATGTCGGTCAATTTAGGCTTGATCAATTTAAACTTTACAAGGAAATTTAACCGCTCGCGCAGGTCGGACATTGAAAAAGGATAGATATAAAAATCATGCACTTTTAGCCGCATGGCATTTAATTTTAATCCTTTGTCATTTGACAGCGATATAAGCACAATAATAACGCCGTTAAATAAAAAGTTGCTTTTTAGCCGCTCTACCAGGGCAAAGCATTCTCCATTTTCATCAACTTCTGCTAAAATTATTTCGGGGATGGTTAATATCGACTGGTTACCCAAATATTCTTCAAGCTGCACCAGCGAATTATTAAAAAAAATGTTAAAATAAGTATTGAGTTCGCCGGCTACTAAATCTTTTAATTCTAATCCGGCATACGCGATCCTGGTGTGCGAAGCTGCATTTTCATTCCATTCAGTTGCTATGGGTTGCGTCATAAATGTTTAGTACTTGTATTATGGCTGATTTTAATGAAGTGGGATTAAATGGTTTTGGCATATAAGCATCAACTTGAAAAGGCATGTTGCTAACCTGTTCATCCAAATCATGGGCGGCCGAAAGCATAATTATGGGAATATCGCGAAAAAGGCCGCTGATCTTTACATTCTTAATGAATGACTGCCCGTCAAAATAAGGCATTTGAAGGTCAGAAATTATCAATTCGGGGATATTACCATCTTCGAGCCATGAAAAAGCATCGATACCATTGTTTCTAACAACTATTTCATATTCTTTTGAAAGAATAAAATTTAACAGCTTTAAAATGCTCAGGTCATCGTCAACAATCAGTATTTTTTTTTTCATTTTCTGCCAATCCTGGTATTGATTCCGGATTTGCCATGATTACGTATTTTTTCGGGAAAGGTTATAAAAAACTAAAATTGAACCCTTAATTTATTCCCAATAAAATATTGGTCTCGCTTTGCAGGGCAAATGATTTCTCCTTTCTTTTTTTTTCTAAAAATACTTTATTTTAATTAATAAAGTCATTTATTTAAGAAATTTTGTGATAAAGACAAAAGATAACAGAAAATAAATACACGCCGGCCTGTTGCGGTATTATAATAATATTATTATGTAAAATAAATATTTTTTAAAAATAAATATCCCAAAACCTTGCCAAACCCATTTTCGGGTTGCTTGCTACGCTTGCTAAATATTGTCCGTTTATTTTAAACGTACTTACTAACCAGTCGTTAGTCGAGGATATGATATCGCTGTCAGCAAAATGATCGCCATCAAGGCAGGGGATTAATTTTAGGTCTTCATCCAGCCCCTTGCCGGTAGCTTTTGTCAATGCCTCTTTGCGGGTCCAAAGCATAAAAAAACGCTCAATTGACGAGGCCTGATTTATGTAGGTTATCTCTTTGTTACTAAAATTATCCTGCAACACATCCTTATAACCGTAACTGTTGTTTATAAACTCAGTATCAGCGCCAATTTCCGAATTCGAAACGGCAAGCAATATCCAATCGCCGGAGTGTGAGAGGTTATAACAGAGGGTGTTGCCTGCATTGCTTTTTATATAAGGTTTTTTATTGGGCCCGACCTCAAACTCAACCGCCGAAGGTTGCAGGTTTAAATACTTTCCTAAAATATTTCTGAGGGCGCCGCGGCTAACGATAAACCTGTTTTTGTCGCGGATATGAAAATACCTGTTGGCCCTGGCAATTTCGTCAGGGTGCATTATTGTTAAAAAGGTATTGAGAAAAGATAGGTTTGAAGTAATGTTGATCCTCCAGATATCCACATGGTTGCCCATAGCATAATCACAGCCGGAACCGCTTACCCAGTCTATATTATTTAAATACTGATTGTGAATTTTAATAGCAGGCATTTTAAGTCGAAAGTCTGAAGTCTAAAGTCTTAAGTCCATGAAGAAATCAAAAAATAAACTTTTCGACTCAAGACTTAGACTTAAAACTTTCGGCTAAATTACTTATTCACCGCCTCATCAAGGCATTTTTGCAATATATTGGCAAATATCTTATCGTTCGGGGCTTTGAATATGGTATTATGTTCTCCGGGGATATTATGAATATTTACACCTTTAAGTGCATAAGGTTTCCATCCAAGATGCTGGGCCTCATCAAGATAAAAAGTTTGATTCTCTGCCCGGAATACTTCTACCGTAATATTATATGGTTTTAGTACGTAATGTTTCTCGGCATATTCATTCATTTCATCAACTTTATTGGAATATCCGAAAATACCGGCCCTGGTTTGATTTTTACCATATTTTAGTTTCCAGTAAGCCCTGATGATCCGACGTTTTATGTTGGTACTACGTTCAACAATGGTATATTTAAAACCATTGGAGAAAGTGAATGTATATAACACACGTTTAATAAAAAACCTTCCCCTTTTATACAGCCTGATCAGCGTTGGGTCGTTATATGGCGAACGGTAGGCATAAGTATCAAACATGGCCAGCATTTTTACCTCCTTGCCCAATGCCTCAAACTGTCGTGCCATTTCAAAGGCAATTATGCCGCCAAAGGAATAGCCAGCGAGTGCATAAGGGCCCGTAGGGTTTTGCTCCATTATAGCTCCTATATAATAAGCGGCAATATCTTCAATATTATTTAACGGCTCATCAATGCCGTTAAGGCCTTTCGCCTGTAAGCCATATACCGGCTGGTCTGCATGAAGGCCCATTGCCAGTGTATTGAACAGCAATACATTTAAACCTGCCCCATGAACCATATAAAGTGGCATTTTGCTGCCTTTAGGCTTTATCGGTACCAGCGAATCCCAGGTAATTGTTTTACCGCCAAGTTCAAGTGTGCGGGCAAGTTGTTCAACTGTTGACGACTCAAAAAGGGTGGCAAGCGGCAAACGTTTGCCTGTCTCTTTCTCTATCCTTGCCATTACCTGTACGGCAATAAGCGAGTGACCGCCTAATTCGAAAAAATTATCGTCTACACTAACTTTTTCAACGCCTAAATATTCTATCCAGATATCTGCCAGCAGTTTTTCAATGTCGGTTCGTGGCGCCAGGTACCTGTTACTTTCTTCGGTTAAAGATTCCCCGTATTTTGCCAACGCTTTTTTATCAACCTTCCCGTTGGGGGTTAATGGCATTTCGTCAACTATTATAAAATTATCAGGCACCATATAGTCAGGCAGCGAGCTTTTTAACCTGTCTTTCCAGTCAAGTGCCTGACTTGCTGTGTCTATGGTTTCATCATGATAATTAACAACTACAAAAGCCACCAGTTTATCAACGCCTAATCTATCGGGTTTGGCAATTACAACGGCTTCTTTTATATTATTTTCTTTAGCAAGCTGAAATTCTATTTCACCAGTCTCAATACGATAACCCCTTATTTTTACCTGTGCATCAATCCGGCCCAGGCATTCAATCTCACCATTGGCCATAAATTTGCCCAGATCGCCGGTGCGGTACATTTTGCTGCCGGTTTGTTTGGTAAAGGGGTCATCAATAAATTTTTCGGCAGTTAATTCGGGACGGTTTAAATAACCTTTGGCTACGCCATCACCGCCGATATAAATTTCGCCTGCTACACCCGGTACCAATGGGTTTCCATATTTATCAAGGATGTATATCGATGTGTTATTAACAGGCCTGCCAATAGAGATAACCGTATCGGCAGCAGTTAATTGTTTTACCGTTGACCATACTGTAGTTTCGGTAGGGCCGTATACATTCCACAAGGAAGATGCACGGCTTAAAAGCCTGTTAGCCAGTTCTTGCGGCAAAGCTTCGCCGCCGCAAATAACTTTTATTGGGGTTGATGCATCCCAACCGGCCTCAAGCATTATACGCCAGGTATAAGGCGTGGCCTGCATCATGGTCACCTGTTCTTTTTTAATAATATCAAGTAAAACACGGCCGTCTTTTGCATCGGCTGTATCAGCAAGTATTATTTCGGCGCCGGTCAGCAGCGGAAGAAATAACTCCAGTCCGGCAATATCAAAGCTTATGGTTGTTACGGCAAGCAATTTGTCTTCAGCAGTAATGCCTGGGGCATTTTGCATGCTGTAAAGAAAATTTACCAGGTTTTTATGCGTAATCTGCACGCCTTTTGGGTTGCCGGTTGACCCGGATGTATAAAGGATATAAACGAGGTCATCACCTCTGACATCGACCTCGGGCTCAATTATTGCATGCTGCTGCAGGGTTGCCCATTCGTCTTCAAGTATTAATTCCTTAGCGTTTGATTCATAGCGGCCTTTATACTTTGCCGAAGTTAATAAAACTACCGCCTGCGAATCATCCAGCATGTAGTTGATGCGGTTAAGCGGGAAAATAGGGTCGAGCGGTATATAAACGGCGCCCGTTTTCACTATCGCCAATATGGAAGTAACCATTTCGGCAGACCTGTCGAGTGAAAACCCGACTTTATCGCCTTTTTTTACACCATTTTTTATAAGTAATGCGGCAAGTTGGTTGGCATTTTCATTTAGCTGTTTATAAGTTATTTTTTGTTCGCCAAATGTTATTGCTGTTTTGTCAGGTGTTTGCGCCGCTCGTTCAGTAATTAATTTATGTATGGGTATATGCATTGGATAGGGGTATTTTGTGTTATTCCAGGCATCTAATTGTATTTCTAACTCTTTCGCATTTATTAAAGGTATATTTTTAATTAATATTTCAGGTTCATTTACCAATTCACGCAGTAAAAATTCAAATCCGTCCATCATTTGTTTAATGGTTTCGGGTTTAAATAAGGCTGTATTATATGACCACTCCAGCGTCGGAGCTTCATCATGCCCTGCAATGTTTAAAAATAATTCAAAGTTTTCATATTCTCGAGGATTACTAATTAATTTATGCTGCAACCCGTAAAATTCAACGTCATCATCAAGCCCCATATCAATATTAAACATCACAGGTACCAATGGCACTCTTGAAGGGTCACGCGCGATGTTTAATTTTTTTAATAAGCTACCAAAAGTATATAATTGATGATCGTATGCATCCAGTATATCAGTCCTCCGTTGTTTTAAGTATGATCTGAAAGAAAGATCTCCGGAAGGGTAGCTCCTTAATGCCAGTAAATTTACGCAATGGCCAACAAGCCTGTAATTATCTGTGGCCGGCTGACCTGCTGCCGGTAAACCAATTATAATTTCATCCTGGCCGGTTAACCGCTGTAAAAAAACTTCGAACGCTGCCAGCAGCGTAGTTACAAAACTGCTGCCTGCGCTTTTGCCAAGTTTTTTTACCTCGTTTGTTAAGCTACCATCCATCACGAAATCTTCGCGATGGCTTTTGTAAGTACGTAAAGCAGGACGGGGGTAATCCGTAGGAAGGTTTAAAAGGTGTTCGCTGCCTTTAAACTGATCTACCCAGTATTGCTCGGTTTCTTTGTATTCCCGGCTTTCAGACAGGTTTAATTGTTGAAGGGCATAATTAGAAAAAAGTGGTGCTTCAGGTAAACTAACGGGCAGGCGCTTTACATAGCCCGAATATAGCTTGCTGAGGTCTTGCATCATGATGCCGATAGACCAACCATCGCAAATGATATGATGAGCAACAAATGTTAAATAATGCTCGTTGTTTGATAATTTATATAGTGATGTTTTAAAAAGCGGCCCTTTTTCAAGGTCGAAAGGTGTTAGTACATTTTTTTTGTTATCATCTTTTAAAAACAACTGCTGTTTTTCGGCAGTCATTGATGACAGGTCCTGGTATTCAATATCGAGGTGTAATTCCCTATATACACAAATACTTGCACCATCTGCACTGAACGAAATCCTGAGTGCCTGGTGCATATTCACTACGCCCTGTAATGCCAGCAGCATGGAGTCCTTATCAAATGCGCCTGTTAAAAGTAATGAAGCACATTCGTTATAGGCACAGTTGGCTGGGTCTCCGCCGATAAGGCACGAGGTCCATATTTCTACCTGCGATTCGGTAGCCGGTGCGATCATAGTTATTTCGGGCCCTGCAAACGGATCAAAGTCAACCTCACTTGTATGGTACACAGGTTTATTACTCTCCATGTTTAATTTAACCGCTTGGTCAACCCCCGAAATACCGGGATTTTCAAACGGATCAAAGTTAACCGGCTTTATATCATATCCAGCTTTGTAGTTTTCCACAATAGGGTAAGCATCCATTACTGTGGGCGAAATTACTGGTTCAGCAAACGGATCAAATTCCACCGGGGTAGTATTATAAAGTGACGTTTTTGTTTCCAAAATTAATTGCCATTAAGTTTAACCTGTAAATATTTACCGGGGTTATTAGTGTCGCTAATAAACCAGCCAGGGTTTCCGTCTTTATCGCGTCCAAGTTTAGCACCAGGGAAAGGGGATTCCATATAAGGGTTTACTTCTTCTTTTACTATAGTAGGTTCTGGTTTTTTTGAAGGGAGAAATCCTGAGGTTATAAGTTCATCAACACTTTCGCGGAAAGCGGTTATGATTTTATTAACATCATCGGCTGTATGGGCTGCTGTTAAAAAGCAAGGGAACAAATCCCATATATGGATACCTTTGTCGCGCATCAGCGTAAACAACAGTTCCCCATAAGGCAGTTCTTCCTTAAATTTAATTTTCCACAACGAGCCGAACGACGGGCTATATAACGGTATGCCTTCTTTTTCGCAAATGGCATTTAATTCACCAGAGAGGTATTGGGTAAGTGCATTTAAGCCTTGCTGTAATGCCGGCCCTTTGTTCTTCATAAACTGCAATGAAGCTTTGCCCGCAGCAAGTGCCAGCGGATGGCGCACAAATGTGCCTGCAAAATAGGTAACACCTGCTTCGGGCTGCGAATCATCGCCATATTGCCAGGTGCCGCCGTCAAGCGCATCCATATACAGTTTTATGCCTGCAATAGCGCCGATAGGCATGCCGCCGCCAATTACTTTGCCATAGGTGCCGATGTCGGCTTTTATGCCAAACATGGCCTGTGCGCCGCCGGGGTGCATCCTGAAACCGCTGATCACTTCGTCAAATATCAAAACAGTATTTGAGTTGGTGGTGATCTGCCTTACCTTTTTAAGGAAATCAACCGGCTGGAATTCGGGGCGCCTGCTTTGTACCGGTTCAACCAAAACGGCTGCAACTTCATGCGCCCTTTCCTGGATGATCCTCAACGATTCGTCAGTACCGTAATCTAAAATCAGCATATTTTGCACCACTTCTGGCATAATGCCAGGTGCTGCTGGAATGGTTTTTAATTTTTTTGTGCCGCGAACGATCACTTCATCATTAATACCATGGTATGAACCGCTGAAAGCAATGATCAATGAACGGCCTGTAACTGTCCGCGCGATACGCATCGCGCCCAAAACTGCCTCGGAGCCTGTATTGCACAAAGCTGCCCGGTCGAAACCGGTTAACTCGCATATCAGCTTGCAAACATCGCCTGCAAGCTCGTGCTGCGGGCCAATTTCGTAGCCGTTTTCAACCTGCTGCAATACTGCCTGTTTTAAAACATCGGGTTGATAGCCCAGGAAATTTGAGCCAAAGCCATTTAAGGCATCGATGTACTCGTTACCATCAATATCCCAAACGCGGCTGCCTTTCGAACGGTTTACCACCAATGGGTAAACAATTTCTTTTGTTAAAGGCCGGAAGCCGCTTACAACACGCGGATCCGCCATGTAATCACGGTGCTTTTGAGTATATGCCTTACTGCCGCTGGTTTTGATATTGTAACGAACGGTTAGTTTTTGTAAAAACGATTGCTGTTTTTCGCTTAAACCCTGTACCTGTTTTTCAATACGGGCGGTTGCGCCGAATGGTTTTTTAACTTCAACCTGTTCTTCGGGTGTTAAGTCATATTGTATAGATGATTTTGCATGACCATTAACAGGCACAGTAGCAACAGGCGCTGCCGGTTGTGGCGCACTGCCATTTTGAAGGCTGGCCAGCTGGGTTGCAAGCATTTGTATTTGCTGCTGTATCAAATCCAGGGCTGGGTTAGCCTGGCTTTGGATAGCAGGGGTGGGGCTGTTATAAACCGGCTGACTTTGAGCGGGTGCAACCTGTGGGTTAAATGCTTCGGCAGGCAAATTGGCATCCAGATATGCTGCAAGGCTTTGAATGGTATTATATTCCTCAAATAATTTGCGGAAGGTAATAGGCACATTGAACTCTTTTTTCAAATTGGTTGCAATTTGTGTCAGCAACAGCGAATCAAATCCTATCTCGATAAAATTCATATCCGCCGAAGCGCCGTCTATCTCAATGCCCGATGCATCTTCAAATAGTTCTTTAAGTTTACCTGTTAATAGTTCTTGTCTCATCAGGTTATGTTGTAAAATTGTTTGTTCTGTTTCTAATGGTGTTTTTTGTACTTCTAAAATTTCCGTTATAGGATTTGCCTGGGGTATCGGCTCAAGCCAGTAACGTTTATTATCAAATGCGTAAGCCGGTAAATTTATTTTTAATCTTTGCTGATTTTGATAAAAAGCCGTCCAATCAGGTGTTATACCATTGAGCCATAACTGGCCTAATGCCCTTAATACGGAATAGTACTCAGAAGATGTTTCATTTTTTTCGAACCCGGCTATAATAGGCGTTGATTTGATAGTTGCCTGTTGGCGGGCAAGCGTTGCCAGGGCATATCCGGGGCCTACTTCAAGCAACAGGCGGCCTTCATCTTCCTGCAAAGTATCAACGGCGTTTGCAAAGCGGACGGTTTTGCGCAGGTGTTGCGCCCAGTAGGCCGGGTCTGTCGCTTCTGCCTCGCTCATCCATTTGCCGGTAACTGTTGATACGATGGGTTTTACCGGAGGATTTAATTTAACCGATCTTACCACATCCTCAAACGGTGCAACAATATCATCCATCATTGCTGAATGGAATGCGTGGCTTGTTTGCAATAGCTTGGCCGCGATATTTTTTTCGGCCAATTCGGCTTCAAATGCTGCAATAGCTTCAATTTCGCCCGCTACAACACATAACTTGCTGCTGTTAATTGCGGCTATGGATAAATCTTTCGGTAAAATGGCTTCTAATTGAGCGGCCTCAAGCCTTACCGACAACATGCTGCCTTTTGCAACTTCGCTTACCATTCTTGCCCTTGCAGATATTAATTTTAGCGCGTCTTTTAAATCAAGAACCCCTGCAAAATGTGCGGCTACAAATTCGCCGATGCTATGGCCTGTAAATACTGTAGGCTGTATGCCCCAGCTCATCCATAGTTTTGCCATGGCATATTCTAAAATGAATATGGCCGGCTGGGTATAAAAAGTGTTTTTAATTTTTTCGCCTGATGTTTCGTCAACAACCGGGGGATAGATGATATTGAATATGTCCGCCTGCGGGGTGTCTTTTAATAACCCGATACATTCATCTACAGCAATTTTAAAAACAGGTTCAATATCATACAATTCCCTGCCCATATTTAAGTATTGCGAACCCTGGCCTGGGAACATAAACACTACCTCGGATGCTTTTGAACTTAGTTTTTTTGATGTGGAGGCATCGATAGTTTGGGACGATAGTTTTGATAGCAGCTCATTGCTATCACCCGCAATTATAAAACGCCTGGTATTAAAATCAGCGCGTGTACTTTGTAGTGTATAAGCTATATCAGCTATATTAATATTTTCATTTTGCTGAACATAGCCCGCAAGTTTTTTAGCGTAAGCCGCAACACTTGTCTCCGTTTTTGCCGACCAGATGATGAGCGATAAAGGTTTTGAAGCTTCTGGTTGAGCCATTACATTTTCAAATTCCTCCAGTATTACATGCACATTTGTGCCGCCAACACCAAAGGAACTTACACCTGCACGCCTTTTTTTAGCACTTTGCCAAGCCTGTAAAGCTGCGTTAATATAAAAAGGACTATCATTGAGATCGATATTAGGATTAAGCTGGTTGAAATGTAACGATGGCGGTATTTGCTGGTGGTGCAATGCCAAAGCTGTTTTTATAAGCCCGGCCACGCCCGATGCCGCTGTTAAGTGCCCAAGATTGCTTTTTACCGAACCTATGGCACAATATTGTTTTTGTTCCTGCGTGCCAAAAGCAAGGCTAAGGCCTTCAATTTCAATTGGGTCGCCTAATGGGGTTGCGGTGCCGTGTGCTTCAATATAACTGATAGATGATGCATCTATGCCGGCATCGTTAATAGCCATAGCTATTGCGCCTGCCTGTCCCTGTGCGCTCGGGCCGCCGAAGCTGCCTTTATCTGCACCGTCATTGTTTATGCCTATACCTTTTATTATCGCATAAATGGTATCGCCGTCGCGTTCAGCAGCTTCGCGGCTTTTTAAAAGCACTACGCCTGCGCCATCGCTGAAAACTGTGCCGGTTGCATCAGCATCAAATGGCTTGCAATGGCCATCCTTGCTCATGATCGAACCTTCCTCGTAAAAATGCCCGCTTTTTAACGGCGAGGTTATTGATGCCGCGCCGGCAAGCACCACATCACATTGGCCATCTCTTATACTGCTAACTGCCTGGGCAATTGCCAGCAAAGAGGTTGAACATGCGGAATAGACCGCTACTGCCGGGCCGGTAAGGTTTAACTGGTAAGCTGTACGGGTAGCTATATAATCTTTTTCGTTTAGTAAGCGTACGTTAAAATGGCCATTTTTCTCTACCAAATCAGGGTGTGCCAAAACGTTATTGGTAAAATAAGTATTGTAACCACAACCTGCAAAAACGCCAACGGAACCTGTATATTTTTGCGGTAGATAACCGGTACTTTCCAATGCTTCCCAGGCTATTTCTAAAAATACACGCTGCTGCGGATCCATTAATTCGGCATTGCGCGGGTTGAAACCGAAAAAACCGGCATCAAACTCATCGGCACCATCAATTATACCCCGGGCTTTTACATATGCCGGATCGTTTTTAATATTCGATGAGATTGATGAGTCTATTTCAGCATCGGTAAAAAAGCTGATCGCTTCTTTGCCTGCTGCGAGCATGTCCCAAAATTCATCGATGGTATTTGCGCCGGGGAAACGGGCGGCCATGCCTATAATAGCAATATCGCCGTTGCCGGTGTTTTCTTTTTTCTTTTTAACAGCTGCCACGGCTTTATTTACGCCGGTAATCAAATTGGCAATGCCGCTAATAGTAGGGAACTGGTATAATTTGGTAATTGGTACCTCGTAACCAAACCTTTGCTTTAACGCTGCAACAGCTTTTAAAGCAAGCAAGGAATTACCGCCTAACTGGAAAAAATTATCGGCAACGCCAATCTTTTCGATCAGCAATAACTCAGTCCATACGCCTGTTATATTTTTTTCAATAGGAGTTGATGGCGCCTTGTATAAAACACTTAGTTCCGGCCGCTTAAAATCGGGTTTTGGCAAATTTTTTCGGTCAACCTTGCCGCTGGTGGTTTTTGGCAATTCGCTTAACCAAACGTAGGCCGATGGGTGCATAAAATCTGGCAGTTGCTGCTCGATGCTTTTGCGCACATAATCAGTATCCGGGATGTTTTTCGCAGATACAAGGTAAGCTACCAGGCGTTTTTGTCCCGGTATATCTTCTCTTGCTACAACAATAGCCTGCTGAATATCATTTAGCCGGTTTATCAATACCTCAATCTCGCCCAGCTCAACGCGGTTGCCACGAATTTTTACTTGTGTGTCGCGGCGGCCAAGATAATCGATGTTGCCATCGGGCATATAGCGGGCAAGGTCGCCGGTGCGGTATATCCTTGTTGTTTTATTTTCAGTTTCCTGCCAGTAAACAAATTTCTCGGCAGTCATTTCCGGGCGGTTTAAATAGCCATCCGCCAGGCTAAGGCCACTTACGCAAAGTTCACCGGTTTCGCCATAAGGTACTTGTTTTAATTCTTCATCAAGGATAAGTATCTCTGTCTCATCAATGGCCACACCAATAGAAGGTAGTGGTGGCCATAAGGCCGGGTCGCCGTCCAATATCAGTTGCGTTACCACATGGGTTTCAGTCGGGCCGTATTGGTTAAATAACTTACATCCCGGCAACGCCGAAAAAAAGCGGACGATCTGCGGGGTTATCTTTAATTGTTCGCCGGCAGTCATTACCTCTTTTAAACAAGCCGGGAAATGTTTTTCTGCGTCAGCCGCTTCGGTTAAATATTGCAGTACTACAAACGGTAAAAATATCCGGTTAACGGTATGTTTTTCAATGTAATGCAACAGCCTGTTAGGGTCAACTCTTAAAGTTTCATCCACCAAAACCAATGTGCCACCGGTGGTTAAAGTGGCAAATATCTCCTGGAAGGATACATCGAAACTTAATGGGGCAAACTGTAAGGTATTAACGCCAATTGTTGATATGGAATGCTTTTGCTGCCACGACAGCAGGTTTACCATCGCCTGGTGCCCCATAGAAACACCTTTTGGCGTTCCGGTAGAACCGGAGGTATACAATACATAGCAGGCAGATTTTCCAGTTGTTATAGATTGGTTTGATGCCTGGTGTTCTTTATCAGAAAGTAATATATTGACAGATAATGGTTCGAAAAGATGTTTTTGTGCAGATACGGTTAAACAAAGGTCAATGCCTGAGTCGGTAATAATTTGCTGCAGGCGGTCTTGCGGGTATTCAGGGTCGAGCGGTAAATATGCTTTGCCCGATTTTAATATCGCAAGGACACTTATTACAGTTTCGATAGTGCGTACGGTGCTAACGCCGGCAACTAATGAGGCAGGCGATTGTGCCAATATCGCGGAAGCCAAACTATCTGCCCTCTGGCCTAATTGGCTATAGGTTAGTTTTTCATCGCCAAAAACAACAGCAATTTCATCAGGGGTTTTGCTTTTTTGTTCCTCGAACAGCTGATGAATTAGTTTGCCATCAATATTGTTTTCCATAATTGTTTTGCCAGTAGAAGTATCCATTAGCTATTTGTGCTGCGTTTCAATAGTATTAACCGGTCAAACAGGGGTATTAAGTTTAACTCAAAGATTTTTCAATCTTTTTATACGTTCGGTTTAATTATTTGGTTGTAGTGTTAAAAACAAAACGGCAGGTTATGCATTTAGGGATAAGCTGTTTTACCACGAAGAACACAAAGGTTTCACGAAGGACACTAAGAATTAACATGGTGAACTTAGAAGACTCTTAGGGGCCTTAGTGGTAAATTATGCGCCATGCGGCTAATGCAAACCAGTCCCAATAAATTGTTTTAATATCTTTGAAGCGTAATGAATAAAAAATACCTGCTGCCTTTTATATTTTTACTTGCCTGCGCCACTTCGGCAAAAGCAAACTTTAATTTCGATGCCAATTGTGTTGAGGCCTATAAAGCTATCCTTGGCTTAAGAATGGCCGAGGCAAAAACACTTATCCAAAAGGAAAAGCAACAAGAACCAGGAAATGGCATTACGGTTTTGCTTGAAAATTATGTTGATTACTTTGGCCTGTTAACCTCGGAGAGTAAAGACGATTACGAAAGGCTGAAGGATAATAAATCAACCAGGCTTTCTGCATTGGAAGAAAACGATAGCAAATCACCCTATTATCTTTTTTCGCAGGCCGAGGTTTATTTACAATGGAGTTTATTGAGAGCTAAATTTGGCGATTATGTATCTTCCTCATTTGATGCAAAAAAGGCAAGCGGATTGCTAAAGGACAATAACGAAAAGTTCCCTGATTTTTTGCCCAACCAAAAAAGCCTGGCTTTGGTAAATATTATTTTTGGTGCGATACCGGCAAGTTTTAAAGGTATAACCAGGTTTTTAGGGATGACCGGTAATACCCAGGCAGGCATTAAACAATTAGAAACGCTACGGGCTGAGCTGCCAAAAACAAAATACAGTTTTTATAATAACGAGGTTATATTTTTTATCTGCAATATTGATATCAGCATACTGCATAGTACCAACGACTATGCGAAGTTAACCAGCTATATGGCGGAAATGGACAACAATAGTTTATTAAAGGCTTATTTGCAGGGCTATGTTGCTTCGAAAACAGGCCATAACGACGAGGCTATTGCCTTTTTAGAGGCCAGTCCGAAGTCAGGCCAGTATATAAAATTCCCGGCTATAAATTATTATTTGGGATGCGCCAAACTTAACCGGCTGGATAGTGATACGCCTGCGGCTTTGTTTGATTATATAAAAGATTTTAGGGGAGTAAACTATATAAAAGACGCTTACTTAAAGATAGCCTACTATTACCTTTTGCACAATGACCCGGAAAAATATGCCTATTATATAAAACAGGTTAAAACCCGTGGCAACGCCATTGATGAAAAGGATAGACAGGCGTTAAGCGAAGCAAATGATACCAAACCGGATATCGACCTGTTAAAAGCAAGGTTTTATTTTGATGGCGCCTATTACAATAAAGCATTGGCGCAGCTATTAAACAAGGATGTAAACAGCCTTAAATTAACAAGGGACAAAACAGAATATTACTACCGCCTTGGCCGTGTTTATGATAAGACGGATAAATTTAGCGAAGCCGTTTTAAACTACCAGCGGGCAATAAATTTTGGCAAAACCACCCATTATTACTATGCTGCCAACGCTGCACTGAGCATTGGCCGACTTTATGAAACAAAACGGGATTATAAAAAAGCAGCGGAATACTATAACCAGGCCATCGATATGAAAGATCATGAATACAAAAACAGTATTGATGATGATGCAAAGGCGGGGTTGAAGCGGATAGGGGGGTGATTTCGGATTTGGGAATTTCGATTTCGGATTTGAGAAGTTTGTATAAAAAATGAAATAAAAGAAATGTTTGTCTATTTTCTCCGTTTGATGTAATATTACTTAATTATGAGAAATATCCTAACCTTAGCTATTATTTTTTTTAGCCTTAAATGCATAGGGCAAACCTATTCGCAAAGTGATTTTACAGAATACCCAATTCCTAAAGTAAATTCAGATGCATGGCTTAAGTTAGATACCTCGTCAAAAGGATCGTTTATGGTTTTAGAAGTTAACGGACAACTACGCATTACTAAAGATTCGACTTTAGCTGGTAAGGAATATGCAATATCTGGTGGGAGACTTTTAGCACTCGATTTAGGGGAGTGGGGAGGGGGCTTGTTTTTTAAACCGGATGATAGCCTTCGACAATCCTTTTTAGTTAACAATAAACCAGTAAATGTCGACAATCAACTTGAGCATTATGATTGGATATTGCATAATTATCCTGTTTATGTAAGAAATTTAATCAAAGGCAAGCATCTTTTGATAGCAGGGGCAAATACTCAGTCCCTTGTCCCATGCAAAAAGGAATGGCTATTTACCCAAGGGATGCTCGTTGGGCCAAACCATGGTTGGTTATCACAACTCGTTATGCAAAATGACTCTTTTACGGTTACTAAACTTGTAGATTTAGACGCCGCACCCAAAGTGATAACTGTATATAATGATAAAGTTTTTGTTGTAACCGATAATGGATTTTACCGTATTTCCGGAGGCAAAAAAGAAACAGTATTGGATAATTTGTTTTGGGCAGGCTTAAATCCAAACTCAATCGCTGTTGTTGACGAAAATCATATTTATGTAGGTATGCATTGCGGATATGCAAAGGCAGATTTAGTCAAGAGAGAGATCAAATTTTACAGGTATAACAAGTAAATTTAATCAATAAACGAGTGTAACGATCAATGAGCATTTCTATTGCATTTTACCAAAGTAAATAGTTTAATCTTTAATCCAAATGCTATCAGGGAAATTATTTTTTTCATTTGATGTCGTCAAAAGCTGTAGGCTTAATCAAAAGAGCTTGATAATGAATATTCTAAATGTTATTTTGTAAGTTTTATGCTATTTAGTACGTCACTCAAAATACTCGTTGCATTGTCATAGTCAGATTTGTCAAATTGTAATCCCCCAGTTATTGCATTTTGAATTAGCGCTGTTAAAACAATAAAAATCATAATACCTTACATCCCCCGACCATAACTAGTAACAAGGACTTCGTGATTATTAACAATTTTGATGTTCGATGAATAGTTTTTATCTTTTTTAGATGTTTCATCTAAGCCCTTTTTTCATTTTACTAAATGATTCTCTTCAGTATTTCCAGCAGAAGTAAAAAATGATATGAAAACATTATCTACCTTATAAAGGTGAGGCGTATGAGTATTTGCAATAGTATTTAAAGCTATTTTATCATTCTTAAACCGTTTATTTGTGAAAGAGGATACCTGTTCTTTACTCAATTTTTCTGCCCTTGCAGGCAGGCTTATATTTACTGCATCGCTTAAAACGATCTGCTGACCTAAACAGGTAAGGGTGTAAATTATGCCAACTATTAGAAAAATTATTTTTTTCATTTTGATGCCATAAAAAGGTGACACCCTTAAGTTTAACTTAAATAGACTAAAGACAATATTTTAAATGTTTATTTTGTGAATTTTATGCTATTTAATATGTCATTCAAAATGTTTGTTCCATTATCGTGATCTGTTTTGTCGAATTGCAAACAGCCAGATATTGCCGTTACATTACTTGTATTTGTATTACTAAAACAGAAAAATCGATAATATTCAACGTTTCCGACTATATCATTTGTCACCAGAATCCGGGTATTATTAATTACTTTAATACTTGATGAATAACTTTTATCTTTTTTAGATGTTTCGTCCGACCCTCTTTTCAACTTCATTAAATGATCTTCTTCAACACTTCCAGTTGTAGTGAATAATGAAATAAGGACATTATCTATTTTATAGATATGAGGAGTATTAAAAAAATTGACAGTATTTAAAGCTATTTTATTATTATTAAACCTATTACCTGCAAATGATATAGCTTGTTGCTTATTCAGTTTTTCTGCCCTTGTAGGCAAGTCAATACTTGTTGTATTACTTAAAGCAATCTGCTGCCCTATACTTGTAAGGCTGTAGATTACACATATTATCAGTAAAATTATTTTTTTCATCTTGATTTAAATTTATAATGAATAAAGTTATAGTTGCGGGCATTGTAAATTAGCTACTTTTTTGTTGCCATTAGCATCAGTTGTTAATGTTAAAGGCGTATATGTAGTTGAACCTTTTGGCGCCTCATATATATTGATCGAATCCCCGAATACCGTCATAAGTGCATATGCACCAGCCTCGCTATCTGACGCTAAGGGATTGGCAGTTTTATAATCGCCACCTATTTTGGCATAGTTTTCATCAAACGCGTTTAAACCAGTAGTAGGATCTACCGGGCTGGCTTTAAATGTAGTTAAAAGGGTTTGAATAGTACTCCAGTTACTAACGGTAACGATAAAGCTAACTGTACTGGTAACGACCCCTACTGAAACCTTATTTTTATAAAACTGAATAGCAGATGCGCCGGCAGCCTGAAGGGTTGTATTACTTAATTTATCAGGCATAACAAGAACATCGTCCGGAGATGGGGCGCTTCCCCCGGGGTGCCCATGTGACCATCCAACAGTAAACCCATTAGTTGCATCCCATGTAAGAACCGGAATAAAACTATCGGTAGAGGCATTAGTCCCCACAGCAGTGTTAACATAAGTACTTCCTGTTAAGCTTTTTAGATTTTGATTAGCCCCATACTCCTTTTGTGAAGAGTCTGTTTTTGCTAAAATTTGAGTGTTTTGAGCCGCAATTGTTGAATTTTGAGCTACAGAGTCAACATGGCCCACCTGCGAACATGGCGTTTTAGTCGTATCAACAACCACCGGCTCTGTCACGCTGCAAGGCTCCGTAGTTGGCGGTGGCATCCCGCCATCGCCGCCAGGCGGTAGTGGTTGGGCAACATTTATAATTATGTTTCGTACTGCATCATCGGAACTCCCGCCTGAAGATGGGGTACATGTAGGCGGTACCGGCGGGGCAGCGCCACCAGGGCTGCCTGTTCCGGTGCTACCATCGCTGCCGCCGCTCGGTGGGGCCGAGGTATCGCATACATAGTAAATAAGTACCTGGCTAACAATATTGCCGTACCCATCAATTGTAAGATCCCAGTAAAAAGTACAAGTAACTGTAGGTGGGTCTAATTCCGCTGTTTTCAAATAAGAAGTACCCACACTTTGGATTGTTTTACCATTTGATTGGGTGCCTGGTGCTGCAGGTGTTAAAAGCTGGCCGTTTTTAAATTCATAGCCGCCGCTATACTGCCCTTTTGGTGTAAAATAAAATACAAAGCCCGTAAAAGTACTGTCACGCTTGCGGTAAGTATTTTTCGCGAGTTTACTTAAATCACCTTTCAGGTAGCTTGGGTCAGCCATTATGGTCATGATAAAAGCGCTATATTTTTTGCCGTCACTTAACAAAATAAAAGAACTCCTGCTGTTTTCTTTGGGATAAATTCCTGTACTTCCACCACTTGATAAGGCAGAGTAAATAGGGGAACTTGACGGGTCAATCGGCATTTCGATCACATTTTTACCAAGCCTGGTATAAGTTGCGGCATGGTTCCAGTCGGGTTTAGTTACCTGGCTGTAATCATAATTGCTATTTACACCCTGAGTAGTAAGCTTGCCGCCATTTGCATTAACAGGATAGGTATTTTCATACCACGCCTTTGCCTGGCTAACGGCAGCGCTTGTTATCGTTGACTGGGCTTTTGAGTTATCTTTTTTACAACTGTTGATGATAAACGCTATTCCTACAAAAATCAGTGAGGAGACGATTAAACGAATATTTAAACTTTTTAAATAGAGGTATTTCATATACGGATAAAGTTTTAGGATTTATCTTTAAAAAGGCCTATGCCTGATTGGGTGGAAAGCTGCCAATTAAAATCGGATTTCCAAAAAAAATTTTATTTTAATTATGATTTTGCCAGGATCAATGATTAAATCCTATGGTTCTTCAGTGAACCTCACATTATCCTTCATCGCCTGCAAATGATGCCTATTCACTTTTTTCTTCACCGCATCAAAATCAAAGTTGTGGTTAGTGCCGCAGTCAAGCATGGTCATATACGCCGAGGGTTTGGTGCTTTCAAAATATTCGATGAGGTTACTGCTCCAGATGAGCTGGCAGTTTCCTTTTGTGCGGGTGGCTATTTCGTAAATGCCTTCTTTAAATTCAATATGCCTGATGTGCTGTGATTCCAGGTTGCCCTGGGGGTAGTAAATGAGGATATTGCCGGCCTCATTTAACAGGGACGCGGCATAATCCAAACTTTCATTGATGGAGCGGGTGCCGGGATCGACCGAAAAAGAGCCTGCATGCTTTAGCCACCAATTTTTTTGCATCTGTTTTTTTACCGACATAGTATATAAGCCTTTTAGCGGTTGCTGTTTGTTGATGTATTTAAAACACAAAAAAATAGCAAAAAAACCATCCAGAAAGCCAAAATGGTTACACATTAATATGTACGAATGGTTTGGTTTTATATCAACGCCTTTAATAACCATTTTATTAAAACGTCGCCGGAAAAACCAAATAAGGAACAAGGCGCCCCGTTTGATAAAGAAAAATGGAAGCGGTTTTGCCTTTATGATCATTGTAATACCTTAGTTAATGCGGATACAAAGTCCCTTTTTATCATTTCGTGCCCTTCGTCCAATACTATTACTTCGGGCTGCTTAAGTTGCGCAATAAAATCCCGGCCAATAGTTGGCGGAAAAGTTTTATCGCGTTTGCCAAATATAAATATGCTTTTGATGTTTTGCTGCTGCAGGGCCTGTAATAAACGGGCTTCATCAGTTTCTAAAAAACGGAGATAAATAAAACAGGCATAAAAATTAAACCTTAGCTCGGGGGTGCCGATCTCTTTGTACAAAATTTCATAAGCCTCGGCATTGATAAACCGCAGTTGCCTGAATAATTTTAGCAGGCTGGTCAATCTTTTTTCGGGGAGGATCAGCTTTTCTAAAATTTTATTGCCGGTTTTGTTTCTGCTAAAGAAGGTGATGAGGCTGCCTGGTTGTAAGCAGGAAGGCGCTGCAACTATATATTCATCGATCATTGGCGCCAATTCCTCGGTAATAATGGTTGCATAATGTGTACCCATTGAATAGCCTATTACCGAGAAACGAGCTATACCCTGATTTTGACAAAATTCGGCAAATAAGGCTGCCACTTCTTTTTTGCTGATGCCTTTTTTTATGGTTGGTAAACTTTGGTCTTTTAGTTTGGTTTCTTTATGAAAAAAAAGGTCGAACCCCCAGAAGGTATATGTTGAACCGAGGTTGCTTTCTAAAATTTTAAATTGCTTGCCATGCATCCCGTAGCCATGAAAACACAGCATATGTTTAGGCCCGCTCCCAAATTTGTAGTAATGGAGGTTAACCAGGCCGTTCTCAAAGTAATGATCGGTCATGGTGCTGTAGGTTTAGTGTCGATAAAGGCAGCCGCCCATACATAATCGCCATCGTGGGAAATAGTAAGGCTTATTTTTAAATTAAATGTCTCTTTATGGATGATTACCTGTGGTTCGCCTGCGATTTTATTGCGGACAATTTCTATCTTTTTCCAGCCTAACGGCGAAGGATCGACTTGTTTAATGGCTTTATAAACGGCTTCTTTAGCTGCCCATGTGGATGCATAGCGTAACAGGAAATCATCAAACTGCTCGCAATAAACTATTTCGCCGACTATATAAACTTTTTTTTTGAAAAGGTCATTGAAGGACGCTATAAAATCAGGGACAAACACCAGGTCGTTGCCAACTGCAAATGTTTTGCCTGTGGTAATTTCATTTAGGGTTTTTAATAATTCATTCTCCATCAATGCCAATCCCCATAATATTAAAGCCGCCATCGACAAAATGGATATTCCCGGTTATTTTTTTTGAAAGATCAGAGAAATAGTAAAGAGCAGTATCAGCAACATCGCCGGCATCAACATTGCCAAGCGGCGCCGTCATCTTTCCAATTTTTCGCAATTTACGTACACCTGTAACCGCTCCCGATGAAGTGGTCATCACCAACCCTGCAGAAATGGCGTTTACACGCACATTTATATCCCTGAAATGATTAGCCAGGTAAAGCATGATATTTTCAAGCGCTGCCTTATTAATGGCCATGCCGGCGTAATCAGGGAAAACCCGTTGCGACGCATTGTAAGTGAGTGTTAAAATAGATGCATTTTTTGCCAGCAACGGCTTTGCAACCCTGCTGATGCGGAGCAACGAGTAAGCGCTGATATTGAACGAATCCATCAAATCCTCAAAAGGGATATCAAGGTAGGAGGGGGCGGGTTCACTGCTGCCGGGCAGGCTGTAGCACATCACTTGCTGGTTGCCAAAAGCGATGCCGTGTAAAATGTAGTCAATTGGCCCGGCTGTTTGGTTTACCATTTGCAGAAAGGTGGCTATTTCAGCTTCGTCCCTTACATCAACTTGCGCTGATAAACGGTTGTCCATGCCATTTTTTTGCATCAGGAATAGAACTTCCTCTTTCGTGTCGGCAACATAACTCAACGCAACTTTACACCCTGATAGATGCAGCTTTACCGCAACAGCATAAGCAATGGAACTTTCGTTACGAACGCCAAATACTACAGCTACTTTGTCTTTGTTGTGGATCATTTACTGATGTTGGGCCTAATAGGCAAAATTAAATTCTTTTTTGACCCTCTTTGCCGCATGCGGCAGAGAGGGTGATCCAGCGAAGCGCAGATCGGGTGAGTAAACTCGTCGCGATGCATTTGCGCTAATGCCGCTTTAATAAGTTTCGTACCTACGGCACGAGAAATGGTTTTATTTATTTTTTCTACAAATGTTTCGTACCTACGGCACGAGAAATGGTTTTATTTATTTTTTCTACAAATGTTTCGTACCTACGGCACGAGAAATGGTTTTATTTATTTTTTCTACAAATGTTTCGTACCTACGGCACGAGAAATGGTTTTATTTATTTTTTCTACAAATGTTTCGTACCTACGGCACGAGAAATGGTTTTATTTATTTTTTCTACAAATGTTTCGTACCTACGGCACGAAAAATGGTTTTATTTATTTTTTTCTACAAACGTTTTGCACCTACGGCGCATTTTGATTGGTGGTTTATATATCCCTTGAAACCGAAATTGCACTATTAGTGCCGCCAAAGCCATAATTGAGGCAAGTAACAGTATTTATCTCTTTAGCAAAGCTTTCCTTCGGGATCAAATCCCGATAAGCTTCCAGCGGTTTTTCAGGGCCGGTCCAGTTATCAGCTTTTTGAAAAGGTTCCAGTTCAGGGTTTAGTTTTTCGGAATTTAAGCAGGGCAGTACTTTTTGTTCCTGCAGCATCAATAAAGCTGTAATAAACTCAACCGAACCCGCAGCACCAAGCATATGGCCGAACTGTGATTTAGGCGCAGTGATATGATAACCACTTTCTCCCAAAACGTCAACAACGCTCAATAATTCAATAGAATCACCGGCGGGGGTAGAGGTGCCATGCACCTTAACGACATCCGGTTTTTTGCCCGAACTATCTAAAATACCTTTCCATAATCTTTTTTGACCAGCGAACGATGGGTAAAACATATCACCATCGCCATCCGAATTATTAAAATATTCATCAATTACGGCTATAATGTTTGCGCCACGGGCTTTTGCCAGTTCGTATTCTTCAAGGGCTACGATGCCGCTGCCGAATGAGCATACAAAACCATTCCGGTTTACATCAAAGGGGCGAGAGCTCTCTTCGGGACTAAATCCGCGGCTTAGTACCTGCATCCCATCAAAACCGATAAATGTTTCCAGTGATGTGCCTTCAACGCCGCCCGCAATGATGCGGTCTTGCAGGCCAAATTTTATTAGACGATAAGCATAGCCGATGTTTCCCAAACCTGTTGCACAGGCCGAGCCGATCGCCTCACAAACGCCCCTGTTTTTTATTAAACATGATACATTGGCAGCTTCGCGGTAAACCATGGTACGGTCAACAGTATGTGAACCTGCCAGGCGGGTTTTTTTGCCTAATTCGTAAAAGTTATGCCAGGCAATACGTAAAATAACATTCCCTGCACCGCCGGAGCCAATCACAACACCGGTTTGTTCGGATTGCACTTCTTTGCTATCCCAGCCCGCCATTTTTATGGCTTCCTGCGTGCCTAACATAGCCCATATGCAACCTATGTCAGCAGTGGCCAGGTTGCCATCGGGTATCCGGTTCAGCTTATCGATATAAGTTTCAGGGTAATTATTTTCAGCAAGGGGCGAATAAATAGCCTCCAGCCCCATTTCTTCTTCGGTAATAAAACCCGATACAGACGACCGGATATTTTTACCATAAGCCAGCGCCTTGTCCCATTCCCGTATTAAGCTTTGGTTGGCAAATAGCTTTTTGCTGAAATCGGGCAAACCGGTACAGGTTGGGAAAGCCCCTCCCATGCCAACAACTGCCACTTTTCTGCCTGGTATTTGCATTATTGTTCTTTTTCCTTTGTTTTTATAATCAGGTCAACAACATCCTTAACCTTTGAGCCTAAACCATCAATATCGTCATCATCAAATTCAACGTCAAATTTTTGTTCAGTTTTAGCAACAATATTTATCATTTCTGTCGACGGCGTGTTTAAATCTTTTATAAAATCTGTATCCTCAGTTACGCCAACTAATTTTTCCTGGTTTATCGTCCTTACAGTTTTTAAAATTTCAACCAGGCCGTCAATTATTTCTTGTCTTTCCATTATAGTTGTGATAGTTTATCAATAAGTTCTTTTTTAATGGCCCTGCCGGTTATATCGCTTAAGTCGGCAATCAGCGTAAAATCGGGGCTAATATCATATGCCAATAGCCGCTCTTCATTAAAGTCGCTAAAGTAATCATCTAAATCCAATCCGGCAGGCACTTTGTAAATTCTTCCATCGCACACCATTTGCCTGAATTTATAAAACTTGATATTGCCTATGCTGATAAATGTATCATCCACCTCTAAATAGTTATGAAAAATCACCTGCCCAACGCTTATGAATCGCGGCAGAAACACTTCCATCAGTTCAACCGGCGTAAGTCCTTGTTTTTCGCATTCTAAAAAAACGTTGCAGGTGCCCGTAGTCGCCTGGGCAAATGCCTCAATTTGGTCGACCCCCCTGAAAACCCCGAAATGATCTTCCACGTCTCTCGCTGTGGGGGTATAGCTTGCGACTATGCCTACCCTGGGCGAGTGCCAATGGTATTTATTTACAAGCAATTTTGTAGGCCCATGTTTTACCAGTACGTCTTTTGGCTCCCAGCCTAAAAAATTATCCATTCAATTATTATTGCTTTTAAATAAATATGCTGATTAAGAACCAAGAATCAGGAAAAGATAAAAAGTTTTTCATTTATGATAATTATTCAAATTTCTTGTTGGTATCCAAATTTCGATTTTTTACTTGATTCTTGACTCTTGGTTCTTGATTCTCGACCCTTACTTCATGTTAACCCGCCATCGATATGAATGTTTGTTCCATTTATATAGGATGCTTTGTCAGATAGCAGGAATGCAATAGTATCGGCGATATCCTCAACATTCCCAAACCGTTTTGCGGGGATCAAATTAAGGTATTTTTCCTTGACAGCGTCGGGTAAACCGGCGGTCATATCGGTCTCAATATAACCTGGCGCTACGCTGAGTACCCTGATATTATGGGTATCGTTAAGTGCTGCCGCCTCCTGTGCCAGTGATTTTGAAAGTGCGATCAATCCCGCTTTAGCAGCCGCATAAACCGATTGAAATGCGTTGCCCCGTTCGGCCACTACCGAACTTATGTTAATGATCACCCCGCTTTTGCTCAGCCCGAAAATTTTCATCGCCGTTTTGCATATCATTATCGGCGCCCTTAAATTTACATTTAACATGGCGTCGATCTCGCGCTCAGGTTGAAAATTTAGTGGTTTATCATAAGTAAGTCCGGCGTTGTTGATCACTGCATAAAGGGTATCGCCGTGTTCCTTTTTTAATTGTTTGCAAAAATCGGACAGTTGTTCATTGTCCGAGAAATCAGCGCATAAAATGTGGCTTCCGGGCTCAATATGTGTGAAACTTTCTTTTTTTGAGGCATGTAAAATCAAGGTGTACTCGCCTGAAAGTTTCTTTGAAATAGCTAAGCCTAAGCCTTTACTGGCGCCTGTAATCAATACCTTTTTTTTCTCCATCAGGAACGAAACTTTAATATAATAAAGCGGCCTGCAATATAATAATATTAAAATAAATGGATGATGGGTGTTTGAAATTACGGGACTGGCTGCTTTTGGTAGTAAATTTGTTTACGGGAAATATGAATTTAAAAAAATATCTTTAACAATGTCCAATCCCAAAAGCCTCGCTTGTTATTGGGGTATAAAACAAATATTTATTAACGTGTCTGCCGAAAGGCGGACAATTAAAATCAAAAAACATGGACGAGTACATTTTAATTTTCAGACACGAGGATGGTACAAAAGTAGCATCACCGGAACAACTGCAAATCTGGATGAAACAGACAATGGATTGGATTGGCGGCATTGCTGCGCAAAACAAATTTGTTAGCGGCACAGGTTTGCCTTTTGCAGATTCCAGGGTGGTAGGGCACAATAATGTGGTTACTAACGGCCCTTTTGGCGACATTAAAGAAACCATTGGCGGCTTTATAATTGTAAAAGCCGGTTCGGTTGACGAAGCTGTGGAATTTGCAAAAGGCAGCCCCGTTTTAGTTGGCGAAGGCAACACTGTTGAAGTGAGAAGGATTGCTAAAAACGACGGGTCGCATTGAACTCACCTGTATTTAAGACTAACCACAAAGGTCACCAGGGTTTCACAAAGGTCACCAGGAAAAAAACATAAAACTTAGTGTACTTAGTGAAATCTTAGTGCCCTTAGTGGTAACTTTTTTATGAGTAACCCATGAACGAGCAAGAATTAATACCGCATTTATTCCGTACAGAGTTTCGTAAGATAACAGCTGTATTGTGTAAGCTGTTTGGTATTGAAAATGTGAACGTTGCAGAAGATATTGCGGGGGAAACGTTTTTATCGGCGCTGGAGACATGGCCTTACAAGGGAGTACCCGAAAACCCGGTAGCATGGCTTTATGCCGTCGCGAAGAACAAGGCGAAAAACCTGATCATCCGCAACCAGGTTTTTCACGGTAAAATTACGCCGCTTATCCAACAATGTGATGATGGCTATGAAATAGAGATCGACCTGTCTGCAAAAAATATAGCCGACAGCCAGTTACAGATGTTGTTTGCTATTTGCCATCCCTGCATCCCGGTCGAGGCGCAGATCGGCCTGGCGCTGCGTATCCTTTGCGGTTTTGGTATTGATGAGATAGCAAATGCTTTTTTAACGAACAAAGAAACCATTAATAAGCGTCTTTTCAGGGCTAAGGAAAAATTGCGAAGCGAAAAGGTTGCTATCGAATTTCCCCCTGAAAATGAGATCAATAACCGCTTGCAGCCTGTTTTAACCATCTTATATCTATTATTCAATGAAGGTTATTATTCGGAAAGCCAGGACACGGTTTTACGTAACGACCTTTGCCTGGAGGCCATGCGGTTAACCTATATGCTTATCGATAATAAACAAACCGATCAGTCCGATGTTAACGCGCTGCTTGCCCTAATGTGTTTTCAGGCATCGAGGTTTGAGGCCCGGAAAAATGAGAATGGCGAAATGGTTTTATATGATGACCAGGATGAATCACTTTGGAACCGTGAATTGATTACGAAAGGGGCTTACTACTCAAACCGCGCAGCCAAAGGCGATAGCCTGTCAAAATACCACCTGGAAGCAAATATAGCCTATTGGTACACCATCAAAGAGGATACAGCCGAAAAATGGGAGAATATTTTGCATTTGTTCAACCAGTTATTAATGAGCGCTTATTCGCCAATCGCGGCCCTTAACCGCACCTATGCACTTTCGAAAGTTAGGGGGAATGAAGCAGCTATTTTAGAAGCCGAGAAGCTGAACCTCAGCAGCAATCATTTTTATTTTACACTCCTGGGCGAATTGTATAAAGACATTGATGGAGAAAAAGCGAAAAAAAATTTATTAAAAGCGCTGCAACTGGCGAAAAGCCAGGCCGATAAACAAACAATACAGGTTAAAATAGACAGGCTTTTAAAATCTTAAGTCTGTAATCGAAAGTGTTAGTCCGATTGTTTTTGGCCTGAAACTATAAGGATATTTAACCGATTACGTTAGTAATAAAAGGAATAGCATCAACGGAATGCAATGCATCTGATGATGCTAATGAATCTTTTGCAGCTTCGGAAGCCCTTTTGCGCATTTTTTTCTCATAAGCTGCGATAGCTGTTTGTATATCATTAAAACCTTCGCCGGTAAGGTATTCACTTAATTCTAATGCATCCAGCATGGCCATATTTACGCCTTCACCGGCAAATGGCGACATCAGGTGCGCCGCATCACCCAGTATGGTGAGGTTTGGCAGGGCTTCCCAGGTTTGGTCGAAAGGCATACTATATATCGGGCGGGGAACAAAAGGTACAATGGCATTTTCAAATAATTCCAGCCACACGCTGTCCCAGTTGGCATATTCCTTTTTGAACCAGGCAAGCACCTGCGCTTTATCGGAGAAATCTATGCCGCTTTCACGACTCCAATACTCATCCGTTTTAAAACTGGTGTAAAATACCAGGCTGCCATCGCCTTTGGAGCTTACGATCAATGTTTTTTCATCGCCCAGGGCAAATATCTTTCCGCCGTTTAATAGCTTATGCATTTTGTGGCTTGCTGTTTCTGAATTATATACAGCCCCTTCAACTGCTGTAACTCCTGAATAGAATGGTTTAATAGCAGTAATGTAAGGGCGGATCTTAGAGTTTCCCCCATCAGCTGCAATCACTATATCTGCCGTAGCAAAAGAGCCATTTTTAAATGCTAATTTCCACGATTCCCCTTGCGGCGAAAGTGTATCAAAATGGCTATCCCACACAACTGTACCAGGTTCTAATGAATCCAGTAAAATTTGCTGCAAAGGCCCACGGTCAATTTCGGGCCGGGAGATTTCATCCTCTGTTTTAGGCTGATCTTCAAATACTATATTTGCGTTCTTATCTGCAATACGCAACAATTCGGCGCCTGGCCGGTAGTTAGCTTTAAAAGCCTCCATCAACCCGGCTTGTTGCAGCGCCCTTAACCCCGATTCCTCATGCAAATCAAGGGTTGCGCCTTGCATCCGGGCATCTTTATTTATATCCCTTTCATATACCTTTACATCTGCGCCGCTTATTTGTAAAAGCCTTGCAAGCGTTAGCCCTCCGGGGCCTCCGCCTACAATAGCTATTTTTTTGTTTTTAATTACCATCGTGTTTTTTCTACCAAAGTATTTAATAGCTGAGACGATTGAAGTTTAAAAACATTTTAAGGGTGCATCAATAATTGAAATAGAAAGCAGGCGGCCCGGTAGCCGCCTGCTAACTTCATTCTTTCCAATTATTTTATATTTTACTCCATTCTTCAAGGGTAAGCACATCTGCCTGGCGCGGGAAAACCTTGGTGGTTAGTATACGGTGTACTTCTTCGTCTCCATCGGCACAACAATCTGACAAAACGGTTAAGCGGTAATCTTTATCAGCAGCTTCCCGCAAGGTCGACAATACAACTCCGCTGGTAGCAATGCCCGTAAGTATCAAATGTTTTGTGCCAAAAGCCCTTAGTACTACCTCAAGGTCGCTGCCTGTAAAAGCACTTACGCGGCGTTTTATAACAGTAACTTCGCCTGGCAGTGGGGCTATATCAGGGTGTACCTGCATAAACTCATCCATATTCATTTGTGCAAACCGTTCTTTGCCGCCACCGAAGCTTTTGTTACTCATACTCACTTCGGGCGCCCCTGGCCTGAAACCTACAGTTACATAAATAACCGGTATTTTGTTGGCACGTGCGTTTGCGATGGCTTTTGTAAGATTGCCTAAAAGCGCAGCGCCATCAGGGAACATGCCGAGTATCCCTGTTTGCATATCCATTACCAATAATGCAGTTTCTGTGTTTTGTTCCATTTTATTTATTTTTTATTATAAATGTTCAATTAAATTTATTCGGTCACTAACTCCTCCACTTCTTCCAGCTGTCCGGTAGTTGTTTTGTTAGGTTTATCTTTACTTAAAAACTTAAAAAATATGGCGGCAATAATCACGGCCAATATGCCCTGCCAAAGTATGGTAGCAGGTGCGCCAACATGCTTTGATATAACACCAATAAGCAAGCTACCCACAGGCAACATCCCGAAGTAAGCCATGGCAACGTAACTGATCATCCTGCCCCTCATATGCGGTCCGGATTCCACCTGTATCGTAGTAATGCAAATGGTTGTTAAACAAACGGTTGCGAAGCCGGTCACAGTGGCAAACACCATAGCCAATGGAAAACTGACTATGTAAGAGAAAAATACCAGACAAATACCCAAAATAATGGTATTGATCAACATTATAACTTTAAGATCAGTCCCTGGTTTTAATGATGCCAGATAAAAAGTGCCGGCCAACGCGCCTAAACCTACAAAGCTGCTGATGTAGCCGAAGGTGGCGGCATCGCCTTTGAAAACCACTTTTGCAAATACAGGGAAAAGCGTGTTGTATGGCAACACCAGGAAGCTTACCAGGATAAGCACAAGTATCATCATGCGTATTGGGGGCGTACTTTTGAGATAGGTAAAACCTTCAACAAGCTCTGCCTTCACCTTCGTTTTCAACGGCGAAGGTTTATATGGCGGCACTTTCATTAATGCGAGGGCAATGATCATGGTTACAAAGCTGGCGGCGTTTAAAAGAAAGCAAATACCAGCGCCAAATTTTACCAGCACTATACCCGATAAGGCCGGCCCTATGAGCCGGGCCAGGTTGTTCATGGACGAGGTGAGGGCAAGTGCGTTAGGCAGGTCGGCTTTATCACCTACCATTTCGTGTACCAGTGGTTGCCTCGCAGGGGTGTCAAAAGCGTTGATGATACCAAGTATTACGCTAAGGGCCAGGATTTCCCAAACGGCGTAATGGTTTGTAAATATTAATATGGCAAGCAAAACGGCCTGCACCATGGCAGCACTTTGCGTGATGAACAATATTTTATAACGGTTATACCTGTCGGATGCGATGCCGCCCAACAAAGAAAACAGGAACGATGGAAACTGGGACGCGAATACGGTAAGCCCCAACATAAGCGTTGAATGCGTAATAGTATAAACGACCCAGCTTACACTGGTACGCTGCATCCAGGTTCCAATTTGCGAAAAGCCCTGCCCGGCAAAATAAAGGGTATAGTTACGGTTACGAAATGCCCGGAAGGTGTTTGTCTTTTTGATTGCCATTTACCATTGCAAAGATGGTACAAAGATATGGCAATGGCCTGTGACCAAAATCACAAACGGCAATTCAATGGTTTTTTTTGCGGATCCGGCTCAACGTTTCGCGGGCTACGCCAAGGTACGAGGCTAATTGCGAAAGAGGTATGCGTTGTAATAACAGAGGGTGATTTTTTTCGATAAGCCTGTACCTTTCGGTTGGGGTGTAAATTTTAAATAAATTACTATGCTCCTCGGCCGCTAAAAGGATGCGGATGGCCAGGCGGCGTATAAATATGTTGATCTCGGGGGATGGGTTAGGTTGTTTGGTCATGCTATCTAAATCAAATACCCATACAGAAGTATCCTCGCCCGCTTCAATAATCAGGTTCGACGGCCGCTTACTTTTAACGCTTTTTAAATTTGATATAAAATCACCCTCAAATGTAAAACTCAAATTAATCTCTGCCCCGTTCTTATTATACCAGGTACGTAAATAGCCCTTGTCAACAAGGTAAAAAGCGCGGCACACTTCACCTTCATTTAATAATACTTCACCCTTTTTTAATTCACGGCCTGTAGCATAACTAACCAGCGAAGAAAGGTCTTCGTTAGTCATTTTTTAGGAAACTTGTTTGATGGAGCCGGCCAGTTTTTTATGTTCCATTAATTAAAGACATAGCTGTGCAAATATCCTTATTTGGGATAGGATCGGAGAAAAAATTGTTTGGTAATGACATTTAGCAGGAAATTGCGGCCATACGCTCCCCACGAGTTACGCCCGGCTAAATTCGCGGCAGCGATGCGGGGGTATTTTATCGATCAGCTTGAAAATGGTTTGCTTGTCGTCGTCTCATATTTTTGGTTTTTTATAAAGCGTTAGTTTTCCTGTTTTTAATCGAACGCCAAAATATAATCATTGATTATCAAGCATTTGCATATAAATTGCTTTGTGTGTTGTTGTGAAGTGAACGCTGAACGCTGAACGCTCATTAACCAGGACGCTTTCGTGTAGTTGAAAGCTGATGCCATGCCGCACCACGAGTTACGCTTTGCTAAACTCGCGGTAGCGTACGGCTGGGTTTAGGATAAACAATTTCGTTATTATCGAAAAATAAATTGTTGCCGGGCCGACAATTGCACCGGTTATTTACTATGCCCGATAAACTGATCGGCCCATTTTATAAAATATTTAACATTAGGAGCATCGGTATGCCCGCCATCATGCTGGCGCCAGGCTAACTGGCCGTCGAGCAATCCGGTATTTACGAGGGGCATTTTTTCGGCACGGTAGTCATTAGATACGCCCAAATCTTTTGCGCCAAGCAATTTAAATACCGGGCCCGCAGCAACAGCAGCCATATAACTGCCCTGGTGGTCGAGCCATTTTGCATCGCCTTGTTCGGGTACACCATAGCTGATAAAAGTTAAACGGGGCGCGCATAATGCAATCAGTTCGTGTGCATCTGCTGGCAGGTCGTTGGCCGTTTTAGGGCCAAATGTGGCTTCCGACGCGCCATATTTCATAAAGTTTCCGGCCATCCAGTAATATTCGCCGCCGGTAAGGCTTTCTACAGCTTCGCCAAAGTTACGCCTGTGCAGCTTGGCGCCACCTTCGCCTGATGATCCAATCAGCCCCATTGCAAAACGGGGCTCGAACGCTAAAGTGACCAAAGCTGCTTTCCCGTACCGTGATACGCCCTCGATGCCCACATTTTTGGCGTCAACCATAGGTTCGTTGGCCTCCAGGTAATCCAACGCCCTTGCCGCTCCCCATGCCCAGGCACGTAATGCACCCCAGTCATCCGGCTTGCGCGGTTGGCCTTTGTTTACCAACCCGATGATGCCCCTTGTCAATCCTGCGCCGTTATCTGCCTGGATGCTGTTGGGCTCTATCAAAATATAACCCCATCCATCGGCAATCAACTGTTGCGCCGTTGGCGGATCGCCGGGCCCATGCGGGGCAAAAGGATTGTAACCATAGTTTTGTGCGGCGATAGGGGTATATGCCGGGTAGCGGTCAAATATCTCCTTTAACTCGGGATGCGCTTTGATCAGCACATCTTTCATCGCATCATTTATTTTTTCAAGTTCTTCTTTTGAAGGCTGGGCCGGCGCAGGCAAGGCACTTGGCGCAAACATCATCAACAAAGGGACTGACTTTTTAGCGTTGGCGGGTATTACCAATGTTGCCTGTATATTAACATCAATTAAAGGGTACGACGAATTATCAACATGGCCGATTAACTGTTTGGCAATAACCGGGGTGAAGCCCATAAACTCTTTATCGGTTATCTTTACCCTCCATGTAACTTTAGGCACATTATTAGGGACGCGGCCGTATATCTCACGCTCAAAATCTTCCACTATCTCCGGCCTGCGCAGTTTCCACCACATTTCGGGTGTTGTTACTTTTTTGCCATTGTTAAGTGTGAGTACATCAGGTAAATTGGGGTAGGGGGTTGCCAGCGCTTCATCGTAATTGGCGTGGTTGGTGGCGTTGTTATCGCCGCTCGGCCCAGGGCGCAACGCCTTGATGCCAAGTTGTTTCATCATGTTGTTATGGTCTTGCTGCGCTGTAAAAGTTACGAGTGGGGGATAGGTGGCTGTATCAACGGGCTTTTGCTGTGCAAAGGCGTAACTGGAAAATGCGAGTAGCAGGATCAATGGTTTATTGATTTTCATTATATGATTTAGTTGTTATCAGGTCAGAAAACGTCGTTGCCATGGGTGTTTCTGTTATATCATTGATTACTAACAAAGCTATTTATTTATTAGTTAAAATGCAATCGATTGCATAGAAATAAATATGTTTGCAGGACTGATTTGCTTAATTACTTTTGAACCCCAAAAAAACTGGCCTGCGCGCGGACATCCTTCATATTGATGAAGACACATTTGTAAACGGTAAATGGCTGCCCGGAAGATGGATGAATGAGGGCCGTCACCTGCGGATACCCGGGGGAATATCGGATACAGACGGTAAAATTGTATAGTTATTAATAGATGCGGGAATACTAATAAGGTTCCTCAAATATAGTTGACCGGGATTTGCAATTCACGGCCTAAACTAAGGTGCATTTATTATTCTGCTGTCGTCGGGTCAATGGTTGTCATTACCTCGCTAACACTGTTCGCAGGGAAACCACCCTGACTGGCGTGCTCACGGATCATATCTTCATTGGGTGCAATATAAATGCAGTAAATTTTATCAGCTGTTACGTAGCTGTTAACCCACTGGATCTGCGGGCCCATGTTTCTTAAAACCCCGCAGGATGTTTGTGAAATTGATTTTAGTTGGTCTGCAGAGAGCTTCCCAGCCCCGGGAATTTCCCTTTCAATTACATATTTAGGCATGTTTTTAGGTTTAAAGGGTGAAATAAATCTTGAACTAACCTGATTATTAGCTTTTTATGTTAATCAAAGTTAAATCTTCTTTGCAATATTGCAACTGTTTGCTAACTATTTTTAATAGATTTCTTGGCTTGCGAGGCCATAAATGTTTTTACTGTGCCGGGCAATCCGGGAATATCCTGATCGTTTTGATATACCTGGCTTCATAGTATGGCGTATAAAAATCGGTCTCTACAACGCCTCTGTGTTTCCCGGAAGTGGAGTGGATAAAGCGCAACGGTTCGCAGGACGTGGAGGAGATGATACCCATATGTCCAACAATGCGGTTGGTGCTGTCGGTGCCGGTAAACAGGATTATGTCACCTGGTTTAGCCTGTTGCAACGGTATTGGGTGTTCAACGGGTGTGAAATCTAAGGACGTTCGCGGCACCATAATTCCAAAGTGGTTAAATACGTAGGTCACAAAACCCGAACAATCGAAACCTTCCTTAGGGTCGATGGAGCCATATTTGTAAGGCGTGCCGGTTAGCGAGCAGGCGAAGTTTACCAGCTCATCCGGGTTTGTTTTCCCGGTTTTAATATGGGTAATATGCTCTGCTTCATAGGGCGCCAACGGTTTATTATGCCGGCACGAAATGCATATCAGCAGGCTGAGCAGGATGTATTTACAACGGATATTCATGGCACACTGTAGGTTACAAACAGCGGGCTAAAGTGTTTCGATCGGTGCGGGGTTATCGCCACATTTATCTTTTTTATCTACACATTTATCCTTCCTGTCTGCACCGGGCAATCTTTACAGCCCCTATTGCTATCTTTGGGTATCGATCCGGTCAATGGCAATTAAATTAAATACAAAATACATCACCATCTTATTGCATATCGCAGTGTGGTGTATACTGCTTGTATTGCCGCATTTTTTTATCCCGGGAGGCAGCAGGGATGTCACACGCGGTTTTCTTCCGGGTTCATTTTTTATTATTACCAATATTTATCATGTCGGTTTATTTTACTTTACCGCCTTTGTTCTTTATCCCTTGTTTTTTAATAAAAAAAACTGGTGGCTCTTTATATTGTCTATCGGGGCTATCATCGTCGGATCATTTTACTTAAAGCTATTTATAGCACGGAATTGGTACCCTGACGTTATTCTGCATGGGTGGGCCAACCTGCTCCTCTTTTTTCCAACACTTATTTTTCTTGTGGTAAGCATCATATACCGGCTTATAATCGATAAAATAGAGAATGATAAAAGGCAGAAAGAAATTATCGCCGAGCAGTTGTCCATCAAATTAAAATTTTTACGATCACAGATCAATCCTCATTTTATTTTCAATGTACTTGCCAACCTGGTTTCTTTAGCAAGGAAACGATCTGAGCAAATGGAACCGGCACTGATTATGCTATCGGATTTAATGCGATATATGTTGTATGAATCTGATGAGAAAAGAGTAACCCTTTCAGCGGAGATCGATTATTTGAAAAGTTATATCGAACTGCAAAAATTAAGGTTTGGCAACGATATGAAAATAAGCATAGATATGGATTTGCCCCCAACACAATTGGAATTCAGCATTGAGCCAATGCTGCTGATTCCGTTTGTAGAGAACGCATTTAAGCATGGTATGGGTGTTGATGATCCCTTTATCGAAATAAAATTACAGGTTAATAATGGCCGGCTTGAATTTGATGTAAAAAATAAATTTACAGATTTGGACGAAAGCAAAGATGAACGGGCGGGCATAGGATTGGAAAATGTACGGTCAAGATTGACGCTTTTATATCCAAAAGAACATGAGCTTGTAATCAAAAAAGTAAATAATTTGTTTCATGTTCAATTAACCCTGCAATTAAAATGATGAATTGTATTGCTGTTGACGATGAAAAGCTGGTGCTTGACCTGTTGGTTGATAATATAAGCCAGGTGCCTTACCTGCACCTGGTAAAGGCATGCAAAAATGCCATGGAAGCCATTGAAGTACTGCAACACGAAAAAATCGACCTGCTTTTTTTGGATATACAAATGCCAAAACTTAGCGGGCTCCAGCTTATACAAACACTACAGCACCCACCAATGATCATCCTGGTGACCGCTTATGAAAAATATGCCCTGGAAGGTTATGACCTGAATGTAGTAGACTATTTGCTTAAGCCGGTTTCGTTCGAAAGGTTTTTAAAAGCATGTAATAAAGCGAAAGAACTATTTGATTTGAAGAATGAAACAACCACAGAACAAGCCTCCGGCCACTTGTTCGTGAATGTGGAATATACCCTGGTAAAAATTTCATTTTCGGATATCCTTTTTGTAGAGGGATTGAAAGATTACCTTAAAATACACCTGGCCTCATCACCAAAAGCGGTACTTACCAAAATGAGCCTGAAAGCGATGGAGGAAAAATTGCCGGCCGGGAAATTTATCCGTGTACATAAGTCTTTTATTGTTGCGATGGACAGGGTAACCATTATTAAAAGAGATTTTGTATGCATTGGAAGCCAGGAAGTTCCGGTGAGTGATTTTTACAAAGAAAATTTATCACGGCTCACTAAATAAGTTCTCTCGTTCGGCTCAATTTCCCTGAATTCATGAGTTTTTAAGGCTTCGGGCATTGCCAAAAAAGCCCCGGTCTTCATCTTTCGGGCATTGGTCGAAACAAATACCCATCCTGTCTACTCTCCAATTTTCGTATTAATAATCGCGATAATTTGGTACTAACAAAGGGTTCAGAAACCACTTTCAAAAATCAGGAGTGATTAAATTTTCTGTAACCAATTAAGTGATCGTGTGGCCGTATTAACTAAAGGTTTAAAAATTAAAATTTAACAAAATGAAAAAGTCAATAAAATTAAAAGCAATACTCTTATTGGTAAGTGTATGCACAATTATGATAGGCGCCCAGGCAAAACCAATCAACCCAAATCCTCCGGCAAAAAATGTGGTCAATTTTTCTTTATTGCAATCAAATGGCGGCGTTGGTGTGAAGGTAGAAAAAAACACCCCCGGTAAAGTAGTTGTAATAATTTCGGATGAATATGGAAATGTGATGTTAAAGCAAGTCCTGTCAACCGGCAAAGAATTGGAGAAAGATTATATTTTAAATAGACTGGATAACGGCGATTATACTATCAACGTTACGTCGGACAAAAAGGTGATAGAAAAAAACATCAGGGTTTTTGACGGACAATGCAGGATCCTGTAATAGCATGGGTCATAAGATCAATTGGAAACTTAATAGGATAAATTAATATAACTGAATAAAATCATGAAAGAAAGAGTTTCATTATCTCCTGCCGGTAAATTGATGGCAATAGGCTTAATTACTGCGGCTGCAGGAGTGACAATTCAAATTGCATCAGGTCATCATTATCCAAAGGTGCCGCCCGTATTTTTTATCCTGCTGATACCTGCAGCGCTGTTAATGTTCGGGCGCTGGCGCTGGACTTCGATAGTTATCGCTGTTGCGGGATTATTTCTCGTTTTAGGGCTTATTGCAAGCGGGGCCTACGTACGTTTGTTTAGTACAGTAAACTTTGGCGATTTTGCTGGCTTGTGGATACAAACAATTGGCGATTTCATAGCTACCATGGCCGCCATAATTGCTATTATTCAAAACTATTTTATCCGCACTGCATGACAACAGTAAAAGTACTGGCCGGGCTTATGCGGGCTATCACTGTAATTGTAGTTATGCTGGTACTTATTGCACTTGTGGTTGCAACGAGGCGTGCATTGAGCCTTGCGGGTGTTATAAAGACTTATGTAAACCCGAGGTTTGGCGCTTTTGACAAAGGTTTTGGCATTCGTCCTGTTTTAACTTTTGTTCATATCGTCCCCGGAACGTTATTTGTAATACTGGCGCCGTTGCAATTTATACCGAAAATTCGCTCACACTACCTTTGGTTTCACCGATGGTCAGGACTTTTTTTGGTGGTCTTAGGGCTGATTATTGGCGTTTCAGCTTTAATTATGAGCTTTACAATGGCCATAGGCGGTGCAAATGAAACAGCGGCGACTACTGTCTTTGCCGTTCTCTTTTTGGTTTCGCTTTGCAAAGGTTTCTATCACATCCGCAGGCATGAAGCAGCGCTTCACCGCGAATGGATGATCCGGATGTTTGCAATTGGCCTGGCAATTGCCACCGTGCGCCCTATTGTTGGGATGTTCTTTGCCTTTTCTAAACTGTCCCCGCATGAATTTTTTGGCATAGCGTTTTGGCTTGGCTTCACCATTCAGCTTTTGGTGGCTGAAGTTTGGATAAATTATACCCGAAAGCCCCCCAGCAACGCTGAAAGGCTTTTGTGACCTGAGAGAGGAGCGATCTCTTTTTATTTAATGAGCTTCTTCAAATCGGCAGTTGTTATGATAATATCAACTCCTTTTTTAGCTAAACCTTTGGATAGTACTTTATCGCCTGTCCATAATTTCGCGTTAAGTTCAATCCCGAGCGCTATAAATGGGGTATCGTCTTCATCAATATCTTTTGTCCAGGCAAAAGCCCGAATCCATGATGCGTCACTGATCGATTCTTCCGGAACAAAATTTATTGCTGATAATACCAATTCTTCGATATCAGACAATGTTTTTGAGTCAAGCCTGGAGTAAGCTTTTATTTTCGGGGCGTATCTTTTTTATTCTTCCTTAAGAAGTTCGGATGCAAAGAACGTAAACTCATCCTGTATATTCATCAAAATTTCGCCAATGGCAGAATGGGGATTTAACAGCGTACTAAATACAATGTTAGTATCAACGATTAAATTCACTTGATGAATTTTGCTTTATTTTCGGCCCACCAACGCTTTTTAGACTCGTCAGCGAGTTTATTGGCCTGTTCCTCAGTACCCTCACTTTTTCTGATGGCTTCCTTGTATTTAAAGTATTTAACTATTCGCTGAAATCCGGTCGTGTCGATATCTGCCGGCAAGCGGAATATGATTTCGTCATTTGTTTTCTCAATCACCATATAACAAAAATACTAAACTATTGCGACAAACAAAAAAGCCCCCCAGTAACGCTGAAAGGCTTTTCGTGACCCCAAAAGTACATATGTCGAACTCTTTTATTGAGGATTGTAAGAGGATTGTGGCGTTGAAATCCTTAAGGTAGCATTATGATTTATTTTATTAAGTTTATGTTATTGTTCTTTTAGGTATTAATGCATAAGTTAGCTAATAATACCAATTGTAGATTCTGATAAATGAGTATTTCAACATTTAATGCATTAATTGCTAGAGGGGTAGATAGTAATAAAGCTAACCAACTTCTTAGCATCGGACACAACTTAACAACCCTAAAACAACTCTCAGTAGAAGATTTAAGAAAATTAAATCTTAGGGATACATTTATAGAAACGATACAAAAGGAAAATCGCCCCCCTATACCTCCTGAAACAGTTATTACTCTTTTATATAAATCAAAAAGAACATGTTGTATTTGTCGCGACAACTCAAGGTCAATAATTATTCATCATATTGAAGAATGGCATATTTCTAAAGATCATTCAGAAAATAATCTTGTAGTCCTTTGTCTTCAACATCACGATGAGGCACACACTCAAAAAGATCTAAGTCAAAACTTATCTAAAAGCCAATTACTCGCTTTTAAAGAAAAATGGATTTCATATGTTCAAACTGATGATGCAAAGGTGGTACTTGGCCTTATGCAATATTATTCTAGATGGGACTATATAAATATAAAGCGTGTGTTTGAATTATTTATTAATCAACGAATTATGTATAATGACATTGAATCTTATTTAACATTGTTGAACTTGAATATTTTGGATCAGCGTGGTATCCCTCATCCAATACAAGAATGGAAAATTCCGGAAAAACCGGAATGGCACTTATGCGATTTTGGAAGTGGAATATATTATATGCACTATTTAAAAACAATTATCGAACGAATTGTTGAGAAATTACCTTTAATCGATCTGACAAATAATCTCAGTATATCTTTTATAAAATCAATAGTCAACCCCGGTTCGATTATTACGGCTCAACTTGGATTTTATTTTTCAGATATCGACAAATTTGAACGCTCACAGCAGCAATTAAGAAAAGCTCATTATAAAGGAAATTCAATAAAAATAGAATTTGTTTTTAATGCCTGGGAATGCACTAGTTCATCAGGACGTTTTGACGCATTATCAGGGCATAAAGTAGCAGTCCCCATTCTTTTTGTTAGAAGTGTACTAGAAGACGAGGAAAATAATTTAGTAATAAGTGGTTCTTGTTTGGCGATTGGAACTTGGTTTGAAAATCACAGACAAAAAGACGATATAGCAATAAGCAATGAAAATATTGATTAACCCTGCATTTAAATTATAAAAGCCCCTCAACTCTCGCTGAAAGGCTTTTGTGACCTGGGAGAGGATCGAACTCTCGACCCACTGATTAAGAGTCAGTTGCTCTACCGGCTGAGCTACCAAGTCATATTGTTTTTACCGGGCTGCAAATAAACGGATTTTTTTTGATTTCGGAAGTCGGAATTTCGATTTCGGAATTAGTATGCCGTAAAAACTTTAAATTAATCGTTTTCTCTTTTTTTAAATCCGAAATCCAACGTCCCAAATCCGAAATAGCGCAGGCCTACGCCAGGGAATACATTTCCTCCCTTTGCTTCTGCACTACATCGCTGTTGATATACTCATCATAGGTCATCAGCTTATCGATAGTACCGCCGGGCGTAATTTCGATAATGCGGTTGGCTACGGTTTGTACCAGCTCATGGTCACGCGAAGTGAACAGGATAGTGCCACGGAAATCTTTCATGCCGTTGTTAAGGGCGGTGATGGATTCCAGGTCGAGGTGGTTGGTTGGCTCATCAAACATCAGCAGGTTAGCCGATTGCAACATCATGCGGCTGAACATGCAGCGCATTTTTTCGCCACCCGATAGTACATTGCTTTTCTTTAGCACCTCCTCGCCGCTGAACAGCATCCTGCCCAAAAAGCCGCGGATAAACTGGTCGTCTTTGTCGCCGGTGGAGTATTCGCGCAGCCAGTCGATCAGGTTGTCATCTTTACCTTTAAAATATTCAGAGTTATCAATAGGTATATCGGCAGGGTTTATTGTTACGCCCCATTTAAATTCGCCTTTGTAATCTGTATCACGGCCTGTCAATATGTTGTAAAATGCCGTTGTAGCTAAGCTGTTTTGCGACAATACGGCAATTTTATCACCCTTATTCACCATCAGGCGCACATTGGCAAATAAAAGCTCCCCGTTTAATTTCTTGCTTAAATTTTCAATCTGCAATACCTGGTCGCCGGCTTCACGGCCCTGGTTATTGAAAATAATGCCGGGATATTTACGGTTTGATGGTTGTATCTCGTCAATATTGATCTTATCCAGCGCTTTCTTCCGGCTGGTGGCCTGTTTTGATTTGGAAGCATTGGCGCTAAAACGACGGATAAATTCCTGTAACTCTTTTACGCGGTCTTCGGTCTTTTTATTCTGATCAGACCGTTGTTTTAAAGCCAGCTGGCTCGATTCGTACCAGAACGTATAGTTACCGGTATAAATGGTCATCTTGGCAAAATCAATATCAACCACGTGGGTACAAACCGTATCCAAAAAGTGCCTGTCGTGCGACACCACCAATACAATGGCTTCGTATGATGCTAAAAAGTCCTCAAGCCAGGTTACAGTATGGATGTCAAGGTCGTTGGTGGGCTCATCAAGCAATAATATGTCAGGCTTGCCAAAAAGGGCCTGGGCTAATAAAACACGCACCTTTTGGGTATTATCCAAATCTTTTACCAGTTGGTAATGAAATTCTTCTTTTATGCCGAGGTTGCTCAGCATAGTTGCTGCATTGCTTTCGGCATTCCATCCGTCCATTTCGGCAAACTGGTTTTCAAGTTCGCCTGCACGGTGCCCATCGGCATCGCTAAAATCTTCTTTCAGGTAAATGGCATCTTTTTCCTTCATTACGGCATACATTTCTTTATGCCCCATCATTACGGTTTCAAGTACCGTAAATTCGTCAAACGCATAGTGGTTCTGGCTTAATACAGCCATACGTTCACCGGGTGTAAAGCTATATGAACCACTTGACGGGTCGATCTCGCCGGATAGTATTTTTAAGAACGTAGATTTACCGGCCCCATTGGCGCCAATAATGCCATAACAGTTGCCCTGGGTAAATTTCAGGTTAACGTCTTCGAATAAAGTACGCTTACCATAGCGCAAAGATAAATTGGATACCGTGATCATTCTGCCCCTCTAATTTGCCGCAAAAATACGTTAAATACTTATATTTATTAACACCCCTTTTGTTAATTGTCGCTATGAACAACCCCTTAGCGTAACAAGAATGTTATATTATAGCTAAGGGACAAGCTTTTCCCGGTTTTTTGGCACGCCAAATGCTTGTTTTATTTTGTTGATAAAAATGCTGGAGTTAACTATTAATAAACTTTTATTTAATGTTTTACGTTCATATATTGTAGGTGTTTTTAACCTCTAATTAACAAAATGTTATGGCAATAATAATTGTATTGTTGTTTGTGATAAATGTACTAACCGTTTTACTCCATTTGCAAAGGCGAAGTAATTATTAATGCGGTTTACATTTAGCTGTTTGCAGGTAGCAAACGGCATCAGGCGGCTTGTCGGTCTGGCTATGCTGCCCTTAATATTTCCTCATTTAAATCCTCGCTAAAGTAGGGGGCCTTAGAAAGTGCTCACTAATTATTTTCGCTTTTTACAAAAAATTTGCAGTTACTGGTTTGCAGTTTGCGTAAGAACAGGGCTTTAAAATAATTTACGTCAAAACTGCCCACTGCCAACTAATCGCGATAGCCATCGGGACTGCCAACTTCCCTTAAATTCCCCATTCAGCCGGATTTTCGCGCCATTGTTTTAGTAATTCAACATCATTAGGGGCTATGTATTGGTTATCG
>JABDCF010000007.1 GCA_013288235.1 Bacteroidota bacterium
TGATTATAGTATCGGGGAATTATTGGAAGGTGGTTGATTAAGTTGATTTGGTGAGTAGTTGATTAAGTTAAAAGATCAGTTTTAAAAAATTGGTCACCCAATTATCCTTTCCGCCGCCTGTTTTCCGCTTGTTAAAGCTGCTTCAACAGTGCCCATTGCGGGGCCATCGTATAGGTATTCGCCTGCGAAAAAAATCGTATTTTCAATGGGTTTAGCCAATACCTTGCGCGCCGATGGCGATTCCACAGTGTCATAAGCGTATGATCCGCGGGTAAATGGCTCATTTGTCCAGTTTACAATATGAAACGATACGAGCATACGCTTTAATTCTTCTGTCGGCCGTTTAAAAATATTGCTTAACGATTGTAAAGATTGTTGTAATAATACCTCGTCACCCGCGTCCTTTTTCCTGGCTGCCGCCGGGCCGCCAAGCCAGCCGGTTAGTACGGCGCTATGCTGTGGCAATTGGGTCGACCATGTTGGTATCTCTTCATCCGACAGTAAAAAGCCCATATTTTTTAAGCTTTTACCAGCCAGGTGTTCCGTTTGCATATCTTCCCAAAACACCTTGTCGAACTCAAGCAGTATTTTAATGATCGCGCCAAAACCAATATTGTTTATAGCCTCAATTTGGGCGGGAATTGGCGGGACAAAACTAACTGCCCCTCTTTCACCGGCTTTAGCCTGCAAAACGCCTAACGGTAATGCCACAAGTATTTTTTCGGCGCTGTAAACCATTCCATCCACCGTTGTTGCATTTACCTCGCCGGAATGCCAACGAATTTCCTTCACCGCTGAATTTAAGCAAATTAACCCTCCATTACTTTTAAGCTCGTCTTCAAGGTAATTGATCATCGCGCTATACCCGTTTTTTAACCGGTACTGTGCATCATCATCATCGTCGCCTTGCCATTCCCTTCTCAAAGCAAAACTGCTTGCCCTTTCTGTATCTGCGGTATCGTAACCGGATACAAACTTCCGCACCCAACTTTTAAGGCTATTATATTTATCGCCGGGGAATTCATTCTGCAAAAAGTTTTCGATGGTAATGTCTTTTTTCAATTCCCCAAGCTCCTTCATTAGCACATCCCAATCTTCATTAAAGGCATTTTCAGTACTAAATTTCCCGTTTTTATAATGCCACATTTCCGCTTCTGCGTGATGGTATGCTATACCGGCTTCTTTTAATAATTGTAAAGTAACCGGCAAGTTGCCATGTATAAATTCGGCGCCCAATTCGGCTTTTTTAAAAAACAACTCGTTGTGCAAGGTATGAATACGGCCGCCGCAGCGGTTACGGGCTTCGAGCAAGGTAACTTTCTTGCCTGCTTTCGCAAGAATATGGCCAGCCATAAGGCCTGCTGCGCCCCCGCCAATAATGAGAATATCCGGATTATTCATTTCGCTAAATAACAAAACTGGCGTAAGGGGTCAAATAATATTTCAGCTAATTCAGATTTCTCCTGAATTCATTAGGCGTTACGCCTTCTATCCGCTTAAACAGTTTAAAAAAGTAGCTTAAATTGTTTATGCCCACTGCATAACAGGCTTCGGTAATGGTTACGTTTTGGTCGCGTAACATGGTGCAGGCAATTTTTATGCGTTCGTGCAAAATAAAATCTACAGGGCTTATTCCAAACTCCCTTTTAAAACACCTGAAAAAATTCGGTTTGCTCATGCAGCATAAATTGCTCAGCTTATCAATGGTAATTTCTTCGCTGATGTGTGCTTTTATATACTGCACGACGGCTGTAAAACGATTATTGGCGTTATTGCTGTTATAACTGTCCAGTATTAGCTTGCGGGCCTGGGTTTGCATCAGCCGGATCAACAGTTCCTTCAGCGTAAAATCAACAAGCACATCCTTGCCGGTAATATTTTCGGTACTTACGTTTATCAGCCTGTTTACCGCCGACGTGATCTCCAGGGAGTTTTGCAGGTGAAAGCAATTGATATCGATATTCCAGCTATCCTGTTTTTCAGTTTTTGGATACTTTTCATTGAGCAGGTGCAGGGTATCTTTCAGCATCGCAGCATCAACAGCCAGGGCAATACATTGGGTTGGGTTAAGGATACCGGCTTCGGGGAAATCGATGATCATCTCCTCATTGTCCGGCACAATAACCGATTCGCCAGGCAGGTAATCAAAATGTTCAGAACCAAAAAGGTGCATCACTTTTTTCCCGCGCAGCATGGTGGTAAGCACCATATCGCTAAAAACAAGCCGTACTTTTTCTGATTGTTGCCGCGTTTCGAAAACATTAAGTTCGCAATGTTGCATCGTATAAACAGACCTGCTTTCCACCAGTGTTTTCAGGTCTTTTTCTGCCTGCAAAGGCACTAACTGAGGTTTAAACTTCTGCTGCATAAACAAATCCGATAAATTAAAGAATCAAAAATGTTATTATAATCGGCCAATTGGTTAGCTAAAGGTAGCGAGTTATTGTAGATATAACGCTTTAAAAAAATTAATATTTTAATGCATAAACCTGATAGGATAGTACACAAATACCAGCCGTTTATAACCCTAATTTTATCCCAACCAATAAAACAAAAAAAGAAAATATTTATGGAAACACTTTTGGAAACCGAAAAGCTGGTTACCCGGCCTTCGTTTAAAGAACATTACGATAACTTTATAGGCGGCGAGTGGAAATCACCTGTAAAAGGACAATACTTCGATAGCATTTCGCCCATTGACGGGCAGGTATTTACCAAAGTCCCCCGCTCGGGCAAAGAAGATATTGAGCTGGCGCTTGATGCTGCCCACAAGGCATTTGTTACCTGGTCGCGCACCTCGCCGGCCGAAAGGAGCAACGTGTTGTTAAAAATTGCGCAGGTAATGGAAGATAACCTTAGCTACCTGGCCGCTATTGAAACCATTGACAATGGCAAGCCTATCCGTGAAACCCTGGCTGCAGACTTGCCTTTAGCTATCGACCATTTCCGCTATTATGCGGGCGTGATCAGGGCTGAAGAAAGTTCGGTGAGTGAGCTGGACCAGAATACCGTATCGCTTAATATTCACGAACCTATAGGGGTTGTTGGGCAAATCATCCCCTGGAATTTTCCATTGCTAATGGCTACCTGGAAAATGGCGCCTGCTATTGCAGCCGGCTGTACCGTTGTAATGAAACCGGCAGAACAAACGCCGGTAGGGATATTGATATTGATGGATTTGATAAAGGATGTTATTCCGCCGGGCGTAATAAACATTGTAACGGGTTTCGGGCCCGAGGCCGGTAAACCGCTGGCAAGTTCGCCGCGCGTTTCGAAAGTTGCATTTACAGGCGAAACCACGACCGGCAGGCTTATTATGCAATATGCATCCGAAAACCTTAATCCGGTTACCATGGAGTTGGGCGGTAAATCTCCAAACATTTTTATGCCAAGCGTTATGGATGCCGACGATGAATTCTTCGACAAATGTTTGGAAGGCTCGGCTATGTTTGCCCTTAACCAGGGAGAGGTTTGTACCTGCCCATCGCGTATGTTGGTGCATGAGTCCATTTACGACCGTTTTATTGAGCGGGTAATTGAACGTGTTGAAAAAATAAAAATGGGCAATCCGCTTAATCCGGAAACCATGATGGGCGCACAAGCCTCGCAGGACCAATACGAAAAAATACTTTCGTACATAGAAATTGGGAAAGAAGAAGGCGCCGAAGTGCTTACCGGCGGTGGCAAAAAATACCTTGATGGTTTAAGCGAAGGTTATTACATTCAGCCTACTTTGCTGAAAGGGCATAACAAAATGCGCGTTTTCCAGGAAGAGATATTCGGCCCCGTGGTTTGTGTAACCACCTTTAAAACAGTTGAAGAAGCTATAGAAATTGCCAACGATTCGCTTTACGGGCTGGGTGCCGGTGTTTGGACAAGGGACGCACATGAACTGTATCAAATACCACGTGCCATACAGGCAGGCCGTGTTTGGGTAAACTGTTACCATGCCTATCCAGCACACGCACCATTTGGCGGTTATAAAAAATCAGGCTTTGGCCGCGAAACGCATAAAATGATGCTTAACCACTATCGTCAGAATAAGAATATGCTGATCTCTTACGATAAGAAAAAATTGGGCTTTTTTTAGATAATGGTTGTGTGAACTGGCGCCACAGCTTTTGTTGTGGCGCCTTTTTTATTTTTAATTATGGAAAAAACAGCAAGAATATCTGCAACCCCTGAAGCTATTGAGCTAATTGAACGATTGCGTAATGAACATGGCGAATTGATGTTTCATCAAAGCGGTGGCTGTTGCGATGGTTCGCAGCCGATGTGTTTTGAGAAAGGCGAATTTAAAGTTGGCGAAAGTGACGTTTATTTGGGTGAGGTTGATGGCTGCGGATTTTTTATGGCCCGCGATCAGTTTGAATACTGGCAACATACGCACCTAACTTTGGATGTTACCAAAGGCCGCGGCTCCAGTTTTTCGCTTGAAATACCGTTGGGGCTAAGGTTTATTATCCGCTCAAGACTTTTTAGTGAAAACGAGGCCGAACATTTACTACCCGTAGTATCAGGGCAAGATTACCTGGACGGATAGCACAAGTTACCTATTCCTTTGCGCGTCTTAAACAAACAGTGTTTCATTATTATAAATCGTTTCACTTGTTCCAAAACATTTACATCTTTGGAGGAACGAATGCATAAATATAAAATGAAACAAAAAGCAGCATTAGTGCTATCAGGGGGCGGTGCCAGGGGAATAGCCCACATTGGAGTAATAGAGGAGTTAGTGAAACATGGTTTTGAAATATCATCTGTTTCAGGGGTGTCGATGGGTGCCGTTGTTGGCGGGGTTTATGCTTTAGGAGAAATGGAGGCATATAGAAACTGGCTCTATACGCTCGACAAAATAAAACTATTCAGCCTTGTTGATTTTACTTTAAATGCTGATGGTTTGGTTAAAGGCGATAAGTTGCTTAAAACAATTAAGGCGTTTATTCCCGATGCAAATATTGAAGACCTGCCCATACCCTATGCTGCTGTGGCTACGGATATCATCAACAAAAAGGAGGTTGTTTTTACAAAGGGAAGCCTGTTTGAAGCTGTAAGGGCGTCGATGGCATTTCCAAGCGTTTTTACACCTGTAAAGACGGAACACGGATTACTCATTGATGGCGGCATTATTAATAATATACCTATTAATCGTGTAAAAAGAATGCCAAACGATATACTGATAGCTGTAAACGTAAATGCCGATATACCGGTTGAGAAGCCGGCGGATGAAAAAAATGGAACTGCTGTTACGCAATCAATATATCACAAAAAGATCAAAGACTTTTACACTCAGTTTCGTACTACGCTCCCTTTAGGCGTTCGTGAAGAAAAAATGGGATACTTCAACCTGATCAATAAAACCCTCAATTTAATGACCTATCAACTCACGGAAATGACACTTGAAAAGTACCCGCCGGATATCCTGGTAAACATTTCAAGGGATTGCTGCGGTATATTTGACTTTTACAAGGCCGGAGAAATGGTAGAAGCCGGCAGGCGCGCTGCTATTAAAGCCCTTGAGGTTTACGAACCCGGCAAAAGCAAAGGCCCCGGCTTTCACCAGGGCCATGCCAGAGTTGATAGTTGATTAAGATCTTATTTAACAGGCAAGGTTATTACTTGTTTTTCAATATTCCATCCCTCAAGCAAAACGGTTGGCTGCGTTTTGCCTAATTTGTCTACCGGGGCACTTACCGATACTGTAGTACTTTCATGCGGGGCCAGTGTAAAATAGTTACCAGTCCAATAGCTTGGCATTACTTCTTCGCCGTTTTTAATCAGTTGCGGGCGTACAAAAAATGCCAGCTTGTTTGTATTATTTGAGAACTGTATCGTCCATTTGTCTTCAGATGTTCCTTTTTCAGCTTTTAATACTTTAGCCTGTATTGTAGTTTGTTGCATATTGTTGAAACCGGTAAAATCATCCGTTGGCGATAGCCAGTAAACATTATGCGAAATTGTTTTTCCTACGGCATCGGTTAAATTCAGCACCACAAAACTTATGCCTTTGGCCCCGGCAAGTACGTCTTTCAGCTTTATCGCTTCCTGCACCCCGGCTTCGGCAAGGCCAAGGTGATTGACAGTTAATGAGCTTATACGTTTGCTGTCAATATCATAAATATCAGCTTTTGCGGTTAAGGTCCCGGTAGCATGGTGTACACGGTTAATTACGGCAACAGTTGAATCATCCTGGTTAAATTGTATATGCAGTGGCTCACAGGAGTTTTGCAGTGCGTAATAACCGGCATTTGGTTCAAGGTACCAGTCGTATATCTGCCATACCACGCTTGGCAGCGCCGAGTTTAGTTTCCACAGCATTACCCCACCCGTTTCGTTCAGCTTATGCCCGGCCGATTCAAAAATCCCCTGGTAACCCACAGCGTTCATCAGCTGCATTTTGTCTGAAAAATTAACCATAGTTGCCGGTTGCCCATACTTTTGCACCATGGTGCTGATGTATTTATCATATCGTGCAGCGCCTGTGCAAGCATCATGGTAGCCCCAGCTGTTGTTTAGCGGGAAAGGCAATTTTGTGTCCCAGGTTAGGTTGGGTATTGTTTTGACGAGTGTAGTGTATGGCGGTTGCGATGGTATACCTGTTTCATCTTTAAACAACCAATCGCGACCGGCATCAACTTTTTTATAATATTCTTTTGGTTCAGTCCATTGGTAAGGGCCGCTGCTGTAAACGCCCGATGTCATATTATCAGGATAAGAGCCTTGCCATCCCGCAGGTAACTTGGCAAAGCCGGATGAACTTGGTATAAACGGACGTGTGCCATCTAAACTGATCACATTATTGCGCATAGCATCATACAGTTCTTTACGTGCATGACCCTCGTTGCCGCCTGTCCAAACCAGCAGGCTGGGGTGGTTGCGCACACGGTAAATGGTACTTACCACATTTTTGATAAAAACGTTGCTTTCCAGCGGCCAATCGGGCGAGCCTTTAAACTCGCCTTGCGTGTCGCCGGTAACCCAAAAATCCGACCAAACCATTTCGCCGTATTTATCGGCTGCATTCCAGAAAGCATCGGGTGGCGTAACTCCCCCACCCCATATCCGCACCAGGTTAACGTTGGCATTGCGGCACAGGTGCATTTCGTAATCATAACGGGCAGAATCCCGGTTCACCATCATATCAGGCACCCAGGCGCCGCCGTTTAGGTGAACGCGTTTGCCGTTAACATAAAAATCGCGGCGCACAAACCCCTTTACCATTACCCCCTGCGAACTAACTGTGCGGATGCCAAACACAAAACTGGTATCATCGGCTATGCCAGCGCCATCAACATATTGCAGGCGAATGCGGTACAAGTTGGCCCGGCCATAGCCATTTGGCCACCATAAATGCGGCTGGCGGATCAGCAGTTGGCTCACCTTATCAGCATCAAGGCTAACTTCTTTCGCCCCGTTGGCGGCTATGCTTTCACTTTGCGAAAATTGTACAGGCAGGCCCGCAAAATTTTCGGGCTTTATGCTAACTGTAAGCTTCCCGTTTTGAGCGGTCTCACTATGGTTTGAAAGTGTGAGGTTTAATGATAGTTTAGCAATGCTGGTATCCGGCAATTTAGGCAGATCAGTTACCAGTTTGGGATGGCCGATAGTTACCGCACCCGTGGTACGCAGGTAAACCGGTTGCCATATCCCCATATTGCGGTCGCGTACGGGCGGTATCCAATCCCAGCCAACCGAGCAAAGCATCGTTACGTTTTTGCCAATGTCGCCGGTTGGGCCGCCGTTTTCAAAAAATGGGCCTAAAGCCTGTAATTGTTCTTTTGCAGGATAGCCCGGATAATCTAACGGATATATTTTCACCGCAAGGGCATTATCGCCCCCCGCAACAATTGCACTGGTAACATCTAAATTATAATCGGCAAACATACCTGCCATTTGTGTGGAGTCGGCCATTTGTTTACCGTTTACCCATACCGCCGCGCGGTAGTTTATCCCTTTAAATATTAGCTGGAAATGGCGGCCTTTATCGCCGGCCGGCACCCTGAACGTAGTGCGGTACCAGTATGGTTTTTTCCAGGGATTTGGGTCATTTGGCAAGTAGCTGTACTGTTCCAGGTTATATTCTTTATTAAACTGATCGGATGCATCGGGTATCAGCATGTTATTTAGCCCCTGGTAGGGATCAGGATAAATATGATTGGCAACCAGGCCGGTAAGCACAGTTGACGGTACTTTAACCGGAAACCAATAAACGGACGAATGGTATTGAATGCTTGATAATTCATTGCCCGTTGCGCCAATAATGGCGGATGATTGCAAGTCGAAATTTGTTAGCTTAACTTGTTTAACGGCCCCCGCTTGGGCAAAAAGGCTACCTGGTAATATTATGCCAATTAACAGGCATAAAACCATCGGGCAAATTAATTTTCTCATTAATATTAAGTATTTAAAGGCCGATGAAACTGTGTGTAGTATGCTAAAAATCGATGTTAGTCAAGCTACACATAGTGTTTCATCTACACTATTTACGGCAGTAAATCTACTTAACTAAAACCAAGGTCGTATTGTACTAATTTACCGTTTTATTATACTATTTTGAATTTAAATATTGACACCCACCTGATAATAATCCGAAAGAGGTACCACAAAACCTGCAACAACAGCTACTTAATTGAAAAAGAAACTTTTATATACTAAATTAGTATAAGTATTAAAAGCATCATATATAAACCGGTAATTATGCAATTTAAACAAGCTAAGGAATTTATTTTAGATAAACTAAGTAAGGAATTACCCAAAAACTTAACGTACCATACATTGGCCCATGTGCTTGATGTTTGTAATGCTGCCGAAAACATAGGTATACTGGAAAGGATAACTAAATATGAAATGAAGCTGCTGCTTACAGCGGCACTTTTTCATGATGCAGGTTTTATTAGCGACTCAAAATATCACGAGGAAGAGTCGTGCAAAATAGCAAGCCAATATTTACCAGGTTTTGATTATGCTATTGATGAAATCGAAAAGATCAATGGAATAATCATGGCTACAAAAATACCGCAATCCCCAAAAAACCACCTGGAAGAAATTATTTGCGATGCCGACCTGGATTACCTGGGCCGTGATGACTTTTTTGAGATAAGTGATAGCTTGTATATTGAATTTAGCCAGGCAGGTATTGTCAATAACGAAAACGACTGGAACAAATTACAGGTCAAGTTTTTTGAGGGCCATCATTACTTTACCAGGGCCGCTTTAAAACTCAGGCAGGGCAAAAAGGACGATCACTTAAAGCTTATTAGGTTAAAAATAAAATAATCTTTCAAACCTTAACCATCACAGAAATGTTACATTCGCCCGTTGGCATAAAAAGGTTCAATATTGTTACCTTGAAGGCCTAATATCATATATATACCATATCGAAATACATAAAAAATCAGATCAGATTTTTTATGAGCATTAACTTATGTCAAAAAAGAAACTTACCCGCTTAGGGATATTTTTAGTACCCATTGTTTTTATTTTCTCCCAGTGTCTTAATTTCAAAAAACATGAAGACCCGCGGGGCAGTGAATATGCCGGATCGGCAACTTGTGTAAGCTGCCATAAAAACGTTTATAGTTCTTATTTGCACACAGCGCATTTTATGGCATCACTACCGGCAGATGGTCATACCATCCAGGGCAGTTTTGAAAAAGGATCCAACGAGTTTGTATTCAACCCCAATTTAAAAGTGGTAATGGATAAACGCGACAGCGGTTTTTATCAAACAGGCTATGAAAATGGCAAGGCAACACAGTCACAGCGTTTCGACATTTCTTTTGGGGGCATAAAAGGTCAAACCTATGCCTATTGGCTCACCAATGAAATATTTCAATTGCCAATATCATATACGGCTAATACACATAACTGGATAAATAGCCCCGGGTATGCATCAAACAGTATTGCCTTTGAACGTATGATAGGCACGCAGTGCCTCGGCTGCCACGCTTCCTTTATTAAGCAAGCACCTCCCGACTTGCCGGGGTATTATGGGGGCGCCGAAGGTTTCGAAAAAAAATCGTTGGTTTATAGTATCGACTGCGAAAGATGCCACGGCCCCGCTGCCGAACACGTTAAATTTCAAACTGAAAACCCTGCCGAAAAAACTGCAAAGTATATCGTCGCTTTTAAATCGTTGACCCGTACCCAAAAAATAAACATGTGTGCAATGTGCCATTCCGGGGCCAATAACCATATGCTAAAACCTGCATTTGGTTTTAAACCGGGCGATAGCTTAAGCAATTACATGCGGGTACATACCTCAAACGAAGCTCCTAATTATAAGGTTATTGACGTACATGGCAACCAAACTGCGTTGCTTGAAAGCAGTAAATGTTTTATCGGCAGCAAGATGGATTGCTCCACCTGTCACGATACGCATGTTAAGGACCGGGACAAGGTATTATTATATGCGGGGCGCTGTTTATCGTGCCATAGCCAAAACACGCATAATGAATGTAAACTGGCTAATCAGCTAAGTGCAACAATGCTTGCAAATAATTGCATATCGTGCCATATGCCGGCTTTTTCTTCAAAACTTATCATAGCCGGGCAAACCGGTACACTAATTCATACCCACCATATAGCTGTATATCCAGAGGAGGCACAAAAGGTGCTGGCTATGCTGAAGAAGTGAGAGGTGAGTAGTGAGTTGTGAATAGTGAATTAAGATTAGTAGAAATGCATTCTAACTACTCACAATTCACTACTCACCACTCACTGCCTTATTTCTTAAAATTATTCTCCAGTACTATAAACGGTAAGTTTTTATCCCAAAATGGCTTTAGCGTGGGCTGAATTGGGAAACCAGATGAGTAATTGCCTAATACAATATCAGGTTTACCATCGCCATTAAAATCGGCAACGTCCATGGTCATCCAGCGGCCATATTTACTTACAGGGATTGCATGTGGTTTATAATTAAAGGGACTAACCTCTTCAAAATAAATGAAGCTTTCACCAGGTTCATTTTGCAGGTCGGCAAAAAAAGCACTTGTTGCAATATCCATGTTACCGTTGCCTTTAAAATCAGCGGCGATGGCTTTTGTACAGCCGTTTATAGGATAAAACCACTGTTGTTTAAGGTTCCAGTCGCCCATGTTTTTATAAATATAAATGCCATGGTAAGGCTTTAATATCCGCGAATCGTGAAAATTATAACCGCAAGTGTAAATCAGGTCAAGTTTTCCATCGTGATCTATATCAGCCAGTTGAAAACTTGTTGATCCGTATACAGGAGGGAAACGCAATAAATTTTTTGAAGTAAAGCCGCCTTTATGGTCATTCAGGTACATCCACAAACCTTCGTCGCCGCTGCCGTATAAAACCATTACATCCGGCCATCCATCATTATTAAAATCACCAACAACGGCCTGAACAGCGCCTGGCTGATCTGATATAGTTGATTGTATATAAGTGTGGCCGGCATTCTGTTTTAATAAATATACGCCGCCCTTCAAATGTCCCTGGCCTAAAACTACAAGATCGGTCAGGCCATCCTTATTAAAATCACCCTCAACCGTCTGTACCGGCCTGGCAAGGTCCCCGTCTATAAGCGTTTGATTGTTTTTAGTATCTTTTGAATCTAAATTAATTTGCAATACCCTGCCATTAGGAAAATCAACCGGCTGAAACTGGCCGATGCATGATACTATTGCCTGGTTTGCTCCCGTTGCATCCTTTTTAAAAGTGATATTTACACCCGTTGAGGGTAAAATCCCCATATCATGCATAATTAAGTTGCTGTCCCATTCAATTAACCTGTTGCTTTCTGCATCAGCAGTATAAATTTTATGATTATTGGGGTTAATGGCTGCCGCTGTTGTATAGCTTATAAATTTAACTGGCGGAGGAGTTTTCAAAGTGAACCCTGCCCAGTCGTTTAGTAATGGGATAGGTTTTTTTGCAGTAAGTAAGGTGTCGGGGGCTAATTTATGATAGTAGGAGACGATTGATTGCCATTCTTGCACCGATAAGCCGGCAGTATCCTTATCGCCCTTGTAGTACCCGTCAAGATACCGCGATATGCCAAGATAATGCGCCATCGAAGGCAAAGCATGGTGTTCCCATACATTTTTATTAAGGGCATCAACCGGTATCAATGCATGGCATTTGGTACAATTTAGCTGAACAAGGTTTTTGCCATCGGCAATAGTATCCCCGGTTAATGTATATGCAGTATCACTTTTACTGTTACAACCACCTATGAGCATGCTACCCGAAATTAAACCGGTAAACGAAAGGATATAAAATGTAAATAAGCAGGTTTTTTTGTAGTTCATATATAAACAAGTAATATTTAGTTGGTTATTTTTAGTTTATTCCAGATAAAGTTCCCTATCTGTTTCCCTTGCACGGCCCCAGTAAGTGAGCTATTAAGGTAATGTATGCCGCCATAAAAACGGCTTAATGCTGTTTCATCCGAAGCCTGTATAAACGAGGTAAAATGGCGTTGCATGCCTATATATCGCAAATCGCTGGTATCCTGGAATGCAAATTTATCGCCAAATAAGTGTGTAAGCACCGTAGAGGATGCTGCACTTATTGTTGAATGGCCTGCGGTATATTCAGGAAAAGGCGGGGTTTGCAATAACGGCAACCAATTATGATCAAGCTTTTCGTTGATATTTGAAACCGGCCTTTCATAGCTGTAATGGTATTTAACCTCCCAGCAGCAAATAAACGCATCGAATAAAGCAATTGAAGTAAGGGCATAAGCTTCGGCTGTTTTTACAGCATCGGCATGGGTTTGTTTACAGGCAATGGCAGTTATACCTATCCAGTGGCCGCCGGGGGTAATTTTTTTATCGGCAAACATCAGGTGCCCATTATGTTCTATAACAAAGGGGTTATCATCCCAAAACTTAGCTATCAGTTTTTCTTCGGGAGTTAAGGTCTTGCTTTTATTATAAACCTCCACATATTGTTTAACATATGCGCTGTTTTTATCGTCGTTATACGGAGGTGGCGGGCCTGGTGAAAACTGTTTGCACGAATCGATAGCAAGCACCTTCATATCGCCCCAGCAAAATTCAACGCCGTCCATATAATCGGGTGGTGTAGGGCGCCATTTGGCTGGGTTTTCCTCACCCAGGTATTTTGGTTTACCGCGGGTTTGCGGATAATCATCAACATTGGCCCGTTTTAATATCAATTTCCCTATCTGTTCCCCAAAATCAACCGACCGGGTAAAAGTCGAATCATCAAGGTTATCCTTGTACATCGCATACACCCTGTCTTCATACTTTTTAAGCGTATCCACTGAAAATGTAACCTTATGCGCTACAGTAAAAAATGCTTTTGTAGCTGCAAGCGCAAAATTATACTTTTTGCCTTTTTGCGGCTCTGGCGGTTTTCCAAACCCCTTTAACTGTGTAATTATCGAATTGTATTTTGGATCAGCATAACGCATTACCTCATAGGATGCCAACGCGGTATATCCATAAATCCGGGCGGCAACCGGCGGGGTAAAAACGTCATAAATAATTACCTGGGTCAGCTGGTCTTCATTATTATGAAGCACGTCTGCATCATTTAACAAAACAGCCTTTGGTTTATTGGCACAGCCAGTAACCATTAAAATGCCAAACAGTATGGCCAATATTTTATAGCATCTCATAATAAAAACAATAATTAATTTATTGGAACATTTCGTACACGGCCATAGCTATCCGTTATTTTTACCGATTCCATTGTATTATCTACAGTTATAAACCTGCCAGATTGCGAAAGGAATGAGGTGCCGTAGTAAAACTCCTGCTTACTTGCTTTACCATTTTTATATTTAATAATAGCATACATATCCAATGGCTGTAGCGGTACCGTATGCACGGGTCTTTTTAACTCAAATATTTTCAATACATCCCTGTTTTGACTGGCAGCCAGCAGATAGCCCCCCTTAGCGTTTTTTAATTTCACCAATGCTTTGCCATCGCCGGGGATATAAAGACCGCTTTGTTGTATCGAAAGCGGCTTAAAGTTGCCTTTGCCGTCGCCCTTTAGCAACAAACCGTTAAAGGCGTCATACCTGCCGGTCATAACTTCCGTTCCGTAATCATTTCCACTAATTGCTATGTCAAGGTTTCCGTCACCATCAAAATCATCAACCACAATTCCGTCGAGCTGCGATGTTTGCGCCTCCATCGGGAGCGGTATCATGGTAAATTTCCCGTTTCCTTCGTTTCGCAAATAACAGGATTGCATCATGTTGGCCTTTAACCTTATAGCATCTTTTCTCATTTCGGGAGTGATTACCGAATCCATGGTGGCAACGGCGTATGATTTATAATTTTGAAATTTTACGCGCATACCTATTATTTGTTTTATAATATCATCACGTGTATTAACCGGGAACTCCTGCAACTCACCATCCTGGTCTTTTAAAAATACGGATGGAAAAGCGTCATAACTCCCATTATTGTCAAAATCTTTTGCAGTAATATAAACAGGATATTTGTCAGTGCCTTTATAAAAAGTATTTAAGCCAACATTGCCCACTATATAATCTGTTCGTCCATTGTGCTCAAAATCACCGGCAGCAATTGAATTCCACCATCCAAATTTATCACTTATGCCGGTGCCTTCTGTTACATTTTTAAATACGCCGTGGTCATTTTTTAAAAAAGTTACCGGCATCCATTCGCCAGAAAGCACAAGGTCGGGCCATCCATCGTTATCAAAATCACTAAAAACAGCATCACACACCAATCCGATATTTTCAAGTCCTGGCGCAACTGTTGCTGTAACATCGGTAAATTTCACATGTCCATCCTTACTATCGTTACGCAATATCATGCTCGAAACTGGTTTAGGGTAGTTCCATGGCTCTACACGCCCCGAAACAAACAGGTCGAGTTTCCCATCCTTGTTATAGTCAATTGCTTTTACACATAATTTACTGGTAAAGTTTTGAGGCAAAGCACCTGCTGCTTCGGTAAAATTACCTTTACCATCATTTATGTATAACCTGTCCTGGTAAAATGGTGAGCCGGGTTTATTCTCATACCCTCCGCTTGCTACATACAGGTCCAGATGGCCATCGCCATTAGCATCAAACAGTAATAAGCCTTCGTCTTTAACATGTTCGTAAGCGCTATTTGCTCCCCTGGGCAGCAAGTCGCGCTGAATAAATTTTCCATCGGGCTGTTGTAAAAGTAACTGTGCAGGGTATTTTGATGTCCCGCCAATCACCATGTCATCATAACCATTACCGTCAACGTCACCCACTGCTATAGCCGGTGAATATTGTGATAATTTATGCGGGATAAGTTTTTGTATGTTAAAATCGGCAAGGTCATCCTCCTGGTGTTTATAGGTAACGCCAACTGATCGTGTTACCTCCTTAAATAACGACTGTGTATTTACTTTGGGCACATCAAAAGTGTAATTGTCCTTTGCATTTACTATGTTTACCTTCAACACCTGGTCGGCCTTGACATTTTGCAAGGTTTGCTTTTTGCCATTTTGCCACCTGATAACAACCGAATCAAGTAAGGTAATTTTGCCTAATCCAAAGTGGGCTATATTTTGTATTGTTGACAGGTACCCCCTGAACGGCGTGTTTTCATATACCTGATGTTTGCCATGGTCATAATAAATATCCGCCCAGGCGCCAATCCCGTCCCTGTTTTGCGGGCCCCCGGTAAATTTGACATGTAAATAGTGACTATTGTTTTTATCTTTCTCCCTTGATGTATTTTTATAGATAAGTACTTCGTCATTAATATTATTGATCACCAGGTCCATATCCCCGTCATTATCCAGATCAGCATAAGCTGCGCCGTTTGAAAAAGTAGGAATAGTTAACCCCCAGCTTTTTGTAACATCGGTAAATTGAAGGTTGCCATTATTTTTAAAAGCATAATTAGGTATCTTAACTATTGGTATCTGATCAAGTATCTGTTTTTTGGAGGCAATCATATATGATTCGGCCCTGAAGGTTGTAAAGTCATGATCCGTAACATCACGTGGATACCCGTTAGTGATCACAATATCCCGAAAGCCATCATTATCAAAGTCGGTAATCAAAGGGCACCAACTCCAGTCTGTTTGTGATACGCCGCTCAAAAAAGAAACCTCACTAAAGGCAGGGTCGCCGATTGAGTCATTTTGTCCTAATCGAGGCCCCTGGTTTAATTGTAAGGTGTTACGGTTATATTGATACTGGTAGCCGTAATAATCAAAGTTTTTATAGGTTTGGTAGGAGTTTGAGCCCATGAACATTTTCTTCCGGTAATTGTCTTCGGGAAACATATCAAGTTCAAAAACATCAGCCAGGCCGTCATTATTAATATCTTCAATGTCCTGCCCCATCGCACTGTTCGAAGTATGCTTAAAATATTCCTTTGATTTATCAGTAAATGTGCCGTCGTGGTTATTAATGTAGAGTATATTATTACTCAAAAAATCGTTGGTTACGTAAATATCTTTCCAGCCATCGCGATTAATATCCACGGTACTCGCTGCATGCCCAAAGCCCTCTATTGATATCCCCGCCTGTTTTGATACATCATGAAATACAGGATGCTTTAAAACCGGGTCCCAGTCATTCCGGTAAAGCCGGCCTGTACTTTTCGCCGACCCATCGGTAACAGTTGGCCTGAAAAGGCTGGTATTGTCTTTTTTATCAACTTCGTTAACGGTAAGGTACATGTCCAGGTCGCCGTCATTATCATAATCAAAAAACGAAGCCATTGTGGAATGCACTTCTATGTCGAGGCCATATTCTTTGGCCATTTCTTTAAAGTGGGGCACGCCGTTTTTATCAGGGCCCAGGTTTATATACAATAAATTTCTTCGTTTGGATGAATCGTTCAATAAGGTATTACAAACATAAATATCCAATAAGCCATCGTTATTTATGTCTACAACAGCCACGCCCCGGCCCCAGCCACCAAGCCCGCCAACCCCGGCTTCTTTGGTAACATCAACAAACTTCATATTACCTTTATTAATATACAACCTGTTTGATACCTGGTTGCCTACCAAAAAAATATCCTGCAGGCCATCATTATTAAAATCGCCAATGCCTACACCGCCACCATTGTAGATGTTTAATTTATCTAAGGGATTGATAGAATCGTTTTCAACAACTTTATTAATGAAATGTACCCCTGAATATGATGAGGGTATCTGTTCAAACAGGGTGTCTTTCTTTTTGCAGGAAATAAGTAAAACAAGAATAAAACAGTATAAAAAATAAGGGGGAAATCTCATTTGTAACAATTAATTTTAGCAAAAACAAAACAACCACAAGTCACTTATCAACACGGTTTTAAGCCACGTTAATTTGGTTGTTTACATCTGCAGAATACTTGCTAAGTTATAAAAAAAGGGGTGGTGATATATATCACCACCCCTTTTTATTTTACAATTAAATTATTGCTTATTGATAACCAGGATTTTGTTTTAACTGGCCACCTTCAAGGTCAATTTGTGGCAGTGGTATTGGATAAATCTCGTTTTTACCTGCAGTAAATGTACCGCCGGCCAAAACTGGATTACTTCCAAGCCAGATGATGTCCTGAGTTTTGTGAGCATTGATAACGCCTGCCATAAAGCCTGCAGCTTCCGGACCACCGTACAGCGGGTCATAACGCTGTAAGTCAAAGAAACGGCGGCCTTCCATACCTGTTTCAATTTGACGTTCAACTTCTACAGCATTACGTGCATAAGCCTGTCCGTTTGCTGTAAACTGGCCGTTATATGGTTTTATCTGATAATTTGCAGCAGGAGTAGTTGTAAAGCCTTTTCCAGGGTTGCTGTTATCGATATAAGTATGTACCCAATATTCCGGGTGATTAGCCATACGGTTCCTTATAATATTTACATCTAACTCTGCAGCAGCCAAATTAGGGCTAGCTTCATTTACGTAACATTCAGCACGCCATAAATATATATCGGCAAAACGTACCAGGTTATAGTTATTGCTAACGTCCTGGTTTGTTGCCCAGCCTTCAAAGTTATCAGAAGTAGTAGCTTCTGCATTATGCCAGAAAACGTTTTTAATCGGGTTATAAGGCGTAACGTCACCACGTGACCATTGTTCGCCACCGCACAATCCCCAATCTAAATAAGGGATACCGAAACGTCCTACTGTCCAGTCAAGGCGCGGATCTACCGCCTGGGTAGTAGGCGTAAATGGAACCGCATTAACATTAGCAGTATCTGCCGGTAAAATATACAAGCCCTTGGTTTTTGGATCTGACGACACAATATAGTTATGGTCATTAATAAGGTTTGTAAGGTTTGAATTTGGTATACCACCGGTAGACCCTAATATCGGCAATCCGTTTACAGTTTGGAATGCGTTACCGAGGGTAATTGCTGGCTGGTCAAACCCGCAGCAGCCTGTATAAGTACCGGCGGGGAAATTTAAAGCCTCGCCAGGGTTACCGTTGTCACCGCCTGATCCATCATTAACAGTCATTTGCACGGCAAAAACCGACTCGGGGCTGTTGTTGAATGAAGCATTAAAGTTGTTTTCGTACGGGCCTAAAGCATAAGGTGTGCCACCTGCTGTCCTGCCATTATTGATCAAATCTGTTAAAAGTGGCAAAGCCGAAGAATATTTGTGATCAAACATGTAGGCATACGCCAACATTGCTTCGGCTGCATACCAATTGGCCCGGCCAATTTGTGCCTGGGTTGTAGGCAATCCCGGAGCTGTTGCACTTGTTGGGGCAGTTGTTGAATTGCCCATAGCAAAGAGAAAATCAGCTTCTATTTTATCCCAGATTGGCCCGGGGTTAGGTACGTTATAATTGCCTGTTGAATAGGTTACTGTCTCATCAACATAAGGAACATTCCTGAAAACCTTTGCAAGTTCCATTTCAAAAACACCGCGTAAAAATCTTGCTTCAGCTATAACTTCACCGCCATAGGCTGCGGTAACAGAACCATCCTTAACCAATGGGATCTCGCGTATCGCATCGTTGGCGCGTTGAATACCATTGTATTCATCGGTCCATTTTTCTTCAAGATACTCGTTGTTACCGTCAACGGTATGGTTCTCGATCTCAGGCGCAAAGGGTGCCTGGTCGGTAGTGTTCGAACCTTTGTAAGCATCATCCGCAGCGATGCCGCCGTAGGTCCAATTGTCTATACCACCTTCCCAGGAGGTACCGTAAGTGTTGGTGAAACCACTCAACATGTGGTAAGCACCGATAAGCAAACCATCAACACCTGCCTTATTGGCAAGCACCGAGGCGCTCAATGACCCTGTAGGTTCTTTATTCAATAGTTTCTTACACGAATATGTTAACGTAAGCACTACCAAAGATCCCAGGGCGATGAATTTAAAAAAAGACTTTTTCATAACTCTAAAATTTTTATGTTTTAATTAAAATGACAAATTAGCTCCAAAAATAAACTGACGCTGGTTGTTAGGATAAGCACCGTAATCTATACCAAAAGCAGCGCTTGCGTTTGATCCAGAACCTTGATTACTTAGCGAAGGCACAAGTTCAGGATCCAAACCATCGTACTTTGTAATTGTAAACAGGTTAGTAGCCTGTGCATAGATATGCAGTTTGCTAAAGCCTATTGCTTTAAGCAGGTTCGGATCAAAAGTATATCCAACTTGCAAAACACGGCATTTTAAGAACGAACCGTTTTCAACATAGAACGAACTGTTGGCGCTGGAACCCATGTCTTGCGAAAAAGCAGCCGCAGGTAAAATTGCGTTTGGCACAGTGTTTTGGCCATTTACAATCACAGCAGCCTGGTTGTATAAAGCAAGTGCTTTACCTCCCTGGAAGGTGCCATAAAAGTCAGTCCAGTATTTTGTATAATTCCAGTCCTTGTTACCTTGTGAACCATATAGTACCATGCTGATATCAAACTTTTTATAGTTAGCGCTCAGGTTTAAACCATAGGTAAAGTTAGGGTTGGGGTTACCAAGCCAGGTACGGTCATTTGAGGTAATTTTTCCATCACCGTCAACATCCTTATATATAAACGAGCCTGGTGCAGCGCCTCCATAACCGGGAAGGCTTGCCACCTGCTGGGCATTTTGATAAATACCTGCAGTTTGTAAGCCATAAAATTCGCCGATAGGGTGACCAACCTCATCTCTTACTATACTACCATCGCGGTTACCGCCGGTGTCAAAGAAATTAGAACTGTTAGATTCCTTTGTAATTAAGCTATTATAAGTGGTAACATTTACAGTAGCGCTAAAAGTAAGGTCCTGGCTAAACCGGGTATGGTAGGTTGCTGACATATCCAAACCTTTGTTTTGAACGTCGCCTACGTTTACATAAGGTACAGTTGCGTTACCAACAGTAGCCGGAAGGCTTGCAGGGAACAATAGTCCGCTGACAGCTTTTTTGTACCATTCGATATCTAAATCTAAGTGATTAAAGAATGACCCTGTAAAACCAACGTTGGTAATTTTGTCAGTTTCCCAGGTAGTTTTTGGGTTACCGATTTGACTTTGGTAGAAGCCCTGTTGAACAGGATTACCGCCACCGATGCCGTAATATGACGCTCCAAAACCTGAAGAATATGCGTTATAAGCATTGTTAGCGCTGATGTTGCTGTTGTTACCTGCTGAACCATAGCTGCCTATAATTTTAAGGTCGTTTATCCAGCTAACACCTTTCAGGAAATCTTCCTGTGAAATACGCCATGCTGCAGAAATAGCCGGGAAGGTACCCCATTGCTGGCCAGGAAAAAATTCCGAAAAACCATCACGGCGTATAGTAGCGCCAATAATATAGCGGTCATTATAGCTATAGTCTAACCTTCCAAAAAAGGATTCAGTCGATGTAGGCTGATAAATTAAGCTGGTAGGAGGTGCAGTAACCACACCATCGCCAAGTTGTACATAGTTAGGATCGAGCGAAAATAAGCTGTTGTTAGAAGCGCTGAATTGGCGCCCTGCATTTCCTTTTTGCTCATAACCTGCTATAAACTGTACTTTATGCTTGCCAAAGGTTTCTTTGTAAGTAATGGTATTTGTCCAGTTGTAGTTACTGCTCATTTGCTCATTCTCACTATTGCCGTTTGCGGTAGTATGGCTTTCGTAGTTTTCGTAAGGATTGTAGCTAAGGTTCCAGTAATACTGGTTATACAACCTGCCGCCTATACTGCTTCGTGCAGTAACATATTTACCAAGATCAGCCTCTGCAAATATATTTCCTTCTACATACACAAAATGTGCATTGGTACCTTCGGCCTGTGTTTGCCTGAATGCCAGTGCATACGGGTTGCTACCGTTACCTAATGGCTCGCCGCCCGGGCCATCATAACCACCGCCAAACTGAACACCTGACACGTCATATACCGGAATAATTGGCATTTCACGATAGGTATAAGATATAATGCCGCCTTCGTTCTGTTGCGAACCGTTGTAGCCGCCATTATTTTCTTTATAAGTAACAAAGCCATTTTCACCAAAACGAACGTGGTTATTTAACGCGCTGGTTGAAGTGTTTACACGGATCTGGTATCTTTTTTCGTAGTCACTCAACAAAGTACCTTGTTGGTTAACATAGTTAAAAGACATTAAATAAGTGCTTTTATCAGTTCCGCCTGTTGCTGTTAAAGTATGTTGTTGCGTTGGTGCTGCTTTAAAAACATCATGGAACCAATCGTTACCTGCACCGCCAACAAATTTCTGGATCAGGAAGTCGTTACCTGGATTTGCAGCGTCAAAGTGATAAAATGGCAATATCGTAGCATCGTTTGTAACACCTGCGTTGGAAAAGCCACCGCCTGGTGATACTGCACCGTGATAACCATAAGTTGCAATAGTACCAGGGCCACCAGGATATAACGCCTCAGTTGCTTTATCACCAGCTGTAAAGGCCAGTGATGATTGTTGTTCAGGATTCATCAGGTGCCATACATTGCCTGACAATGGTTCCTGAACACCAATAAAGCCATCATAGCTGATCTGGCTTTTACCGGCTTTACCTTTTTTAGTAGTAACAACAATTACACCGTTACCACCCGAAATACCATAAATGGCTGCAGCGCCCGCATCTTTCAATACGCTGATGCTTTCAATGTCGTTAGGGTTAACAAGTGACATATCGCCCACCTGAACACCATCAACAACATAAAGCGGCGTAGTAACACCAAAGTTTGCGATACCACGTACAAACACGGTACTTGCAGCGCCCGGTGCACCTGAGTTAATTACGGTAACACCTGAAGCCTGCCCCTGTAACAGTTCCTCAGAACTTGAAACGGGGATCTTTTTCGCATCAGTAACATCCACCGTTGCCACAGAACCTGAGATGTCCTTTCTGAGCTGGGTGGTGTAACCTGTTACAACAACTTCATTTAAGCTGTTGTTGGCAGGTACTAACGAAACCGTCAGGAATTCGCCACCTCTGACGGTGACTTCCTGTGATTGATAACCAATGTAACTTACCACAAGTACATTGCCAGGGCTTAACGTTAAGGTGAAATCACCGTTAATGTCTGTTACAGTACCAGTGTTGGTGCCCTTGATCCTTACGGACGCACCAACTACAGGCAGTTTATCATCGCTTCCGATGATCTTCCCTGTGTGTTTTGTTTGGGCTGTAACTACCAATGAAGAAACCATGCAGCATAACAGCAGGCATAATGTTATTCCCTTTAGGAGTAAACTTTTAAACATGAGATTGAGATTTAGTTGATTAATTTATTTGATTTAAGCTTATAATGCAATTGGATATTATTGGCCGGAAAACTAACCGGGGAAACAACAAATTGAATTTGGCCCAGGCACGACGGGCCTTTAAAGATGATATGTTTTGAAAGGAAGAAATGTAAAAGTTTTATCATGTAAATTACAATAATAAATTAAAACTTATCACTACCCTGTTTTCCCGGCGAGCCCTGAAAACAGCGGCTACCTATTCAATAAATGTTATAATTCTATTTGGTTTTCTATAATTAATTGATGGCACAAAAAATTATATTGGCATTGATACTAATGTAAATAGAGTGTACTGTTTACACAAGTAAGATTATAAGAATTGCAAATTAATTATTTTTTATACCCTTAAATAACAAATAATTATATCTTATTAAATATAATGTTATCAAATTGTCAATTATTAATGTTAAAATTTGTTAAATTCGAAATGTAATATTGTTGTTATACAGGCAAATTAATTGATAAAAACCCACTTTAAACTCCAATTTGAAATAAAAATGACATTTGTGCCCTGCTTTTTTAATTATAACACACCCTTAAAAAAGAGGTGCAGGCAATAAAAATTTAATGTTAAAATTTTATTATTTATTGGTAAAATGTCAATATAACACTTATTTTATCCTGATTTAGAGGTAATAATGTTAAAGATTTGTTAACATAAAAACACAGTGTTAATTGTGCAAAATAAAAAGCGGGGAAGGCTTTAACCCCTTCCCCGCTTTTTATAATGAAATTTTAACCTTTTTACTTAGCCCATTGTACTGATGCAGTGTGTACGTTGCTTGAATTGGTACCTATCTGTACTATAAACTCCCCCGGTTCCCAATCATAAACCAAACGGTTATTATAAAATTTAAGATCGGCAGTTGTAACGTTAAATGATACCTCTTTACTTTCGCCGGGCTGCAACATTATTTTCTGATAGTTTTTTAACTCTTTTACCGAACGGCTGATGCTTGCCACCGGGTCGCTTATATATAATTGCACCACCTCTTCGCCTGCATATTTGCCGGTATTGGTTACCGCTATGGTTGCTTTAAGGGTTTCATTGCCTTTAAGGCTCGTTTTATTAAGCTTAACCTTGCCATAATCAAACGTGGTGTAGCTTAAACCGTAGCCAAACGGATAAAGCGGGTCATTTGAAATGTCGATATAATCAGACTTGAATTTTGCGGGGCCCGTGCCATCAAACGGGCGGCCTGTATTTTTATGGTTATAATATATAGGTATCTGGCCCACGCTACGCGGGAATGTTGCAGTGATTTTTCCTGCTGGATTGTAATTGCCAAAAAGTACATCGGCAATGGCATTGCCGGCTTCAGTACCGGGGGCCCAGGCATCTAATATAGCGCTGGCATGTTTGTCTTCCCAGGTTAAGGTTAACGGACGGCCATTAAATAATACAATAACTAACGGCTTGCCGGTTTTTACCAACGCTTTAAGCAAGTCGCGCTGAGTTTCGGGGATATTGATATCCGACCTGCTTGATGACTCGCCAGACATATTTGCCGACTCGCCAACAACGGCCACAACCACATCGGCTTTTTTTGCAGTTTCAACGGCTTCGTCTATCATCTCCTGTGCAGGGCGGCCGTCTTTTTCCTGTTTCATACCAAAAAAATACGAGCGGGCATTTAAAAGGGAGTCATCTGTAATATTCGAGCCGCGGGCATACAATACATTTACATTGCTGCCCACAACATTTTTTATACCATCCAACACGCTCACCGATTTATTAGGGTCGCCGGCCACTACCCATGTGCCCAGCATTTCCGAATGGTTATTGGCCAGCGGGCCAACCAATGCGATAGTGCCTGACTTTTTTAATGGCAATGTTTGGCCCTGGTTTTTTAATAGCACAAAGGAGTGTTCGGCTATTTTACGTGCAAAGCTGCGGTTTGCATCTGATAGCACCTCTGTTTTTTCCCTTGCCGGATCAACAGACTTATTTGGATTATCAAACAGGCCAAGTTTATATTTAGCTTCCAGCACACGGCGGCAAGCCTGGTCAATTTCCTGTTGGGTTACTTTTCCTTCTTTTAGCGATTTTTTTAACGTGGTTAAAAAGCCTTCGCCAACCATATCCATATCAAGGCCTGCTTTTAATGCTAATGCCGACACCTGTTGCAGATTGCCGAGGCCGTGGTTGGTTACTTCGTTCAGCGAAGTATAATCAGATACTACAAAACCTTTAAAGCCCCATTGTTTGCGGAGCAGATCGGTAAGCAGCCATTGATTGGCAGTTGCAGGCACACCATTAATAGTATTAAATGAACTCATAAAGCTGCCGGCGCCGGCATCAAGCGCAGCTTTGTAGGGCGGCAGATAATCCTGGTACATTTTTATCAGGCTCATATCAACAGTATTGTACTCGCGGCCGGCTTCGGCGCCGCCATACAGGGCAAAATGTTTTACACAGGCCATCACCGCATCGGCATCCTTCATGTTACTGCCCTGGTAACCTTTTACCATTGCTTTGGCCACCTGCGAGCCATACCATGGGTCTTCGCCCGAGCCCTCGGAAATCCTTCCCCAGCGTGGGTCGCGGGCGATATCAACCATTGGCGAAAAAACCCAGTTTAAACCTTCTGCGGTGGCTTCCTTAGCCGCTATGCGGGCCGATTGCTGTATCAAAGCCATATCCCAGGTAGCCGAAACGCCAAGCGGGATAGGAAAAATAGTTTTATGCCCATGGATAACATCAAGCCCGAATATTAACGGGATATGTAAACGCGATTCCTTAACGGCCAGCTCCTGTATCTTAGCAACATAATCGGCGCCATAAACACCAAATACACCACCGACGTCGCCTTTCTTAATTTTTTCTTCAATACCTTTATTTACTACCGCCCCGGTTGTTGCGCGGCCAACGGTTTCGAGGTTAAGCTGGCCTATTTTTTCATCCAGTGTCATCCTACCCATCAGGCTTGTAACAAAGGCGTCCATTTTTATCTCATTAGTTGTTTGTGCCGATGCATAAAAAAAAGGCAACAGCAGGGCGGCAGACAGGATAGTTTTTAGCGCTGAAAAATATTTTCTCATATCGGCAATAATATAGGTGTAATTAAATGGTTTATAAAACAAATTTATGTTGCGCATAACAGCAACCACTTACATTTGCATTTTAATAACGTGAGTTCGACATAAGTTTTTTAAACTCTGGCATAGCGTTTCGCCTCTCCTAACCCGATAGCTATCGGGTCCTCTCCAACCGTGTGCCGCATTAGCTTTAGCGGTGGCGCAAGGAGAGGACTTTAACGTCGCTCTTTTTTAGCCCTCTCCTTTGGAGAGGGTTGGGTGAGGCAAATACAGCGGTTATACCGAATTCACGTTGAAATAATAATAAATAAATGATTATAATTGGCTTCGTACTATAAAAATCATAGTGTATAATTGACACAATTGTAATATTATAATTTAAATAATCAAAGTATTTTTGTAGAATAGCAAAAATGTTAACCAAAAAAGAGCTTAAGGACTATTGCGCTACAGCCCGCGAAAACTATTTGCCGCATATATCTATAGATTGTGTGGTGTTTGGTTTTCACGAAGGGGTACTGAAGGTGCTTGTTTTAAAAGTTAAAAACGAGAACGAATGGTATTTGCCGGGCGGTTTTATGCTAAAAAAAGAGCCAATTGAAATGGCTGCCAACCGCATATTGAAAGAACGTACCGGCCTGGATGAAATATTTTTGCAGCAATTCCACGTTTTTGGCGACCCGGAACGATCAAAAGAACATTTTGAAATGTATAAGGATATGCTGCCTGCGAAAGAAAATTGGTTTACCAACCGTTTTTTAACTATCGGCTATTACGCCCTTGTTGACTTTTGCGAAACTAACCCGGCGCCTGATCAGTTTGCGGCAACATGCTCCTGGCGCGACCTTAATGACCTGCCTGAATTTAAGCTTGACCACGCCCTGATATTAAAAACAGCGCTTGATGCCCTACGCCTGCAGTTAAACTATCAGCCGATAGGCTATAACCTGATGCCAAAACAGTTTACCATGCCCGAGCTGCAAAAGCTGTATGAAACGATACTCGACAAAAAACTCGACCGCCGCAATTTTCAGCGGCGTATGCTTGGTTTCGGCATCCTGAAACGAGAAGACCAGCCCCGCAAAGGCGGCGCACATAAAGCGCCATACCTTTACTCCTTCGACCTGGAGAATTATGATGCTGCGTTGAAAGAAGGTTTTAAAGGAGGTTGGTAGTGTTGGATTTGGGAATTGGGATTACGATTTTAGATTTATTTTTTGATTTGGGAAGAGAGATTAAAAATTCTTACAACCGATAACATTATGATTGGCATAGTTTGTTACTTGTCAATGGGGCACGTGCGCCGCCTCTTTTGGCCTGGGCCGTACACCTCGCGCCAGGTTGGTGGTTTTAACATTTGTATTTTTCTTATCTAAAGAATATTGTATTTTTGTTATGATGACAACACTTACTGTAAATATTGCCAACAAAAAAACCGAAAAGGCTATTAAAGCTGTTTTGGATGCCTTTGGCCTCGATTACAATGTGGAGCAAGGCGCCGATCCTGCCGGGCGCCCCTTAACGAAATCAGAGCAGCATCTCTACAAACGTTTGAAAAATTCTTTTGAGCAGATCAAGCTACATCAGGAAGGCAAGGTTAAACTTCAGGACGCAAGAGCAGCATTGTTAGAAATAGAAGCAGAACTTGGTGAATGATGGCATTTGAAATTGTTTTAACGCCAGATTTTAAAAAAGACCTAAAGCAAATTGCAAAAAAGCACAAACAGATTTTAAATGACATTGGTGGCTTGATTGACAAATTAACCAAAAACCCAACTATGGGAACCGATCTTGGCCAAAATGTTTATAAGATCAGGCTGTCCATTTCAGGAACGAATAAGGGTAAATCCGGCGGAGCCAGGGTAATTACCTATGTTGTATTAGCTGACACAACTGTATTTCTTGCTGAGATTTACTTAAAGAGCGAATTTGACACGGCTGATGTGAACTTGCTTATCGGGCGGTTAAAAGACCAGGGACTGATTTAGAAACGCCGACCATTGATCCTGTGCTGTTTTTATTTCCCTGTTAGCGGTGCATGAACTCAGCGCTATTGGCCTTTGCGCTGCATTCGCACCAGAATGGGAGAGGATTTGGGAATTACGATTTACGATTTCGGATTTGTTTTGATGTCGGATTTCGGAATTTCGATTTCGGATTGTTTTGATTTGGGAATTGGGATAGGTTGCAGGTATTCATCTAACGGCTGTTATTTAACGGGGTATAATGAAGGCGGAGGTATCTTAGAAAGTAGATTATGGATGAATTTAAATTGAACCTCAACTATAACAAATTTCAAATTTCAAAGGGAATTTTATTTAGTATTATTATTTTACTCTTCAATGCTTGCGACCCAGGCGTCACTATTGATTACCAAATTCAAAATAAAACAAACAAATCATTAATAGTTAAATACCGATTCATGTTTTCGTCAGATGGAAAAACGGCGTATAAAGAACTGTCGATTCCGGTTAATGCAAGCATCGTAATAGCAAGGGATATAGATTTGGGGACAATCTAACGTTATGACAAAAGGAGCGATACGATTATTTTTTCTCAATTACAGATTGAACAGGATACTAAGTTAACGCATTTTAATATTAAAAATAAAAAATACTGGCTACTACAAAGAACTAATTCACACACTGCAACTTACTCATTGCGTGTTGACACTAACTTTTTTAAATAGTGGTAAGGTTGTCTATCAATCCTATTGTAATTTCATAAGACACTAATAACCAAATCTGAATTTTAAACAAAAGCATAAACAATTAGATGAGCGGGGATATTAAAGTAGCATCTCCTTCATATTGCTTTAAAAGGCAAGTAACTACCTGGAAGTTGAAGTAGTGTGTTAATCCTGTTGTTAATGTAAAAATATGATTCATGAAGCTTGCATTTTCTATTTTTCATTGGATGCCAAAATTGGAATGGTTGGTTATCAGTGATTTATGCATAATTTCGCAAGTGTGCTATTGTAAAATGAACATGAACACAAGTTTTTATCCCACCATCCAAACAATTTTGCATTTATTGCCTTCCTCAAATAAATAATTTAGCTTAGCCTGTAAATTACTGTTAATGAAGTCTTGTATCAAATTATTATTATCGCTTATCCTGTCCGGCGGCATTAATTGCTATGCCCAAACCACATTGCCTGTACCGAGAAATATACAGGCTACCTACGCAAAGGGCACGCGGTCGGTTAGCGGCCTGCCCGGCAAAAACTACTGGCAAAACCGTGCCGATTATACCATCAAAATAAGTTTAGACCCGCAAACACGTGTACTTAATGGCACTGTAGCTATTGATTATACCAATAACAGTCCGGATACTTTAAAAGAAGTGCATTTTAAGGTTTATCCAAATCTTTATAAAAAGGGCTCCATCCGCAATATGCCGGTACTGCCGGAGGACATAACCGACGGTGTACAGATACAGCAACTGAGCATAGACCATCAGGATCAAAGTTCAAACCAATGGACAATTGATGGCACCAATATGGTGGTTAAAAGCACGGGTATCGCACCAAAACAAACGGTGCATTTTGATATCGGGTATTCATACACTATAAACAAAACTTCGCACATCCGCACCGGGCAGGTAGATAGCGGGGCTTTTTTTATAGCTTATTTCTTTCCGCGTATTGCCGTTTATGATGATATTGATGGCTGGAACCAGAACCACTACCAGGGAGTGCAGGAATTTTATAATGATTTTTGTCATTTTAATGCCGAAATAACCGTTCCTGGAAATTACGAAGTTTGGGCAACCGGTAACCTGAAAAATATTAATGAGGTTTATACCGATAAATTTGCGAAACGTATAAAAGATGCTTCGGAAAATGATAAGATAGCTGATATTATAACCGAACGTGACCTGAACGCAGGAAATATCACCGCAAAAAACCCAACCAACACGTGGAAATTTGAGGCCGACAGCGTTACCGACATTGCTTTCGCAATCAGCAACCATTATATATGGAAATCCACCAGCCTAATTGTGGACCCGAAAACGGGCAGGCGTACCCGGGTGGATGCTGTGTTTAACCCTGCCCACGAAGATTATTTAGAGGTAATAAACTATGCCCGCAAAACAGTAGAGGCCATGAGCTACAAGTTTCCGAAATGGCCATACCCCTACCCTCACGAAACTGTATTTGATGGTTTAGACCAGATGGAATATCCCATGATGGTGAACGATAACCCCGAAGAAAAAGCAGTGGACGGCATAGAGCTTACTGACCATGAAATTTTCCACACGATGTTCCCTTTTTATATGGGCACCAACGAAACTAAATATGCCTGGATGGATGAAGGCTGGGCCACAATAGGCGAATGGGTGATCAGCTCGGTAATCGATCCGAAAGTTATCGATATGTTTGCTATTGAGGGTTATGAGAGCAATGCGGGGACAGAAACCGACCCGCCAATAATGACGTTAAGCACCATGCAGGACGGCATGGCTTATCAAAATAACTCGTACCCTAAACCGGCATTGGGCTACCTTTATGTAAAAGATTTGCTCGGCGACTCACTTTTCACAAAAGCTCTGCACCATTATATTGACCAATGGCATGGCAAACACCCTATGCCTTATGATTTTTTTAATTGCATAAATACAGCTTCGGGCATTAACCTTAATTGGTTTTGGAAAAGCTGGTTTTTCGAGAACGGCGTGCCCGATCAGGCCATTAGCAAAGTTAGTTTTCTAAAAAAGCAATACAGCGTTACAATAACAAATATTGGCACCAAGGCGGTACCTGTCGACCTCACTATTTTTTACAAAGACGGCAGCTCACAAACCATCCATAAAAGTATTGCCTGCTGGCAAACCGGCAACAAAACAGTTGTTTTAAGCTTTGGTGCCAGGAACGCTGTAGACAAACTTGTTTTGGGCAATGGCTACGATGCAGATGTAAATAAGGCGGATAATATTTGGATGGCGAGTCCCCTCTAAACGGCAAAGGCGTCATGAGCACCTAAAAAAATAAACAATTGTGAATAATCTCCCCCGGTAGGGGGAACTTAAAAAAATGTCAAACCCTCTCCATTGGAGAGGGCAGGGTGAGGCGTTATAAAACTACTTATTTGAATGTAAAGCTATATGGTTTCCTTCGGTGTCAACAAAACCGGCCATATAACCTATCTCATCAGTTATTTTGGTTTTCGGCATCATAACCTGGCCACCGGCAGCTTCAATTTTTGCTAACACCGTCTCCATATCAGGGTTGGCATTTAAATACACCTTTACTCCGTCGGCGCTTGGCTTGTGATAGGGGCTTTCTACCAATCCTCCGCCTACTTTTCCTCCCATCATGTCGGCGGGGAAATAGGCCATCTTCATGCCCATCATCTCTTGTTCCTGCATTTCAATAGAAAAAATTTCTTCATAGAATTTTTTCGCCCTGGCGATATCGGTAACAGATATTTCGAACCAGTTTAAAGCATTTGTTGTAGCATCCATCGTTTTCTGTTTTTAGTTTTTAATTTCTTACCCAAACCTACCCCCATTTAGCGATACCAATAGCGTGTAAATACGACAACCTTAGGGGTTGATTGCGACAATGGAATATTGTAAGTTTGGACTAAGATTTATAGGATTTAAGGATGATTTGATTGTTACTTAATCCAAACTGATCCTATAATCTTAATATCTTTTAAATCTTAGTCGGTTATGAAACATGTTTCAATTTTAGTTCCGCAGGGGCCGTGCATTTTAAGCAGCGTAATAGGGGCCTACAAGGTATTTACCACTGTAAATATGACATTGGCCAACCAGGGTAAAAGGCCGTTTTTTAAAATCCAGATGGTGGGGCTTAGTACCGAAACACCACTATACGATGGTTTATTTGTAGTACGCCCCGATGTGATGCTTAATGATGTGCATAAAACTGACCTTATTATTATTCCTGCCATACAGGGCGACATGCCAACGAGCCTGAAAATGAACGGCCCTTATATCCCATGGATAACTGAGCAATATAAACAGGGCGCCGAAGTTGCCAGTCTTTGCACCGGGGCTTTTTTGTTAGCATCAACCGGGCTATTGAAGGGTAGAAAATGTTCCACCCATTGGATAGCAGCGGATGCTTTCCGCCAGGCCTTCCCTGATGTAAAACTACAGCCCGAGCGGATAATAACCGACGAATTCGGGATGTACTCCAGCGGTGGCGCATATTCATTCCTTAACCTGATGATATACCTTGTCGAGAAATTTTGCGGGCGCGAAATGGCTGTTTATTGCTCCAAATTGCTGGAGATAGAGATAGAGCGCAAAAGCCAGTCGCCGTTTGCCATATTTGTGGGGCAAAAAGAGCATGAGGACGAACCCATAAAAAAGGCGCAGCTGTTTATGGAAAACAACGTAAGCAACAAGGTGTCGGTTGATCAATTATCAGATATGTTTGCCATCAGCCGCCGTAATTTCGAACGCAGGTTTAAAAAAGCCACCTCCAACACACCTGTTGAATACCTGCAGCGCGTAAAAATAGAAGCAGCTAAAAAAAGCCTGGAATCAAGCCGCGAAAATGTTAACGAGGTGATGTATTCTGTAGGATATTCTGACAGCAAAGCTTTTCGCACTATGTTTAAAAAAATAACAGGGCTTTCGCCGATAAGTTACAGGAATAAGTATAACCGGGAGATGGCGGTGAATTGAAGGAAGGTGAAAGATGAAAGATGAAAGATTTGTCAACTTTTAAAAAGTTGACAAATCTATACATCGTTAAAACTTTTCACCCCACAAATAAGCCCAAAATCCCCTAAAACTCCAACTTCTACATATACCTGCTTTCAAACATAAACGGCGGCAAAAACCTTCCTAAAATTCTTTGCTAACCGGCGAAACAAACGTACCAAATAACCGTTCTAATGTATAACCTTTCAATATTTAATAAAAAGCACCTGCAATCGTTGGCATTAACCAACAAACGTTTTCCTGGTTGTAAAAAGCGAAATTAAATCGATACGCACAACCAATAAGGCTGATACAGGCCAACAAGGAAAAACCATCCCTGTTTTCTAATTTATTAAACATCCATGCCTTATCGTAAAGAAGATGATCATGCCTGTTATTTATTTTACAATAATTTATTTTGTCATGATCATACTTATTTTTTTCATAGCACACTGGTTCCTGTCGTTGTTTTTTCAAACATTTTTTCAGCACCGTTACGCCTCCCACCGCATGTTTACTACCAGTAAATTTTGGGAACGCATTTTTTATTTAATGGCCTACATTTGCGAAGGTGCTTCATTTTTAAATCCCCGCGCATATGCCATTATGCACCGCGAACACCATGCCTACAGCGATACCGCAAAGGACCCGCATTCGCCCCATTTTTTCCCTGACATATTTCAAATGATGAACTATACGGTTAAAACCTTTGGCGATTATTTACAAAAAAGCAGGGACACCGAAGAACGGTTTAAAGGCAATTACCCCGAATGGCCGCTGATTGATCGTATGGGTTCATCCATATTATCCAGGCTGCTGTTTGGCGCCGCTTACACTTGTTTTTATATAATTTTTGCTGCCCATTGGTGGATGTTTTTGTTGCTGCCGATCCATTTTATGATGGGACCGATACATGGCGCCATCGTAAACTGGTGCGGGCATAAGTACGGCTATACCAATTTTGATAATAAAGACAAATCAAAAAACACCACGCCATTTGATTTCCTGCTGCTGGGCGAACTTTTCCAGAACAATCACCACAGGCATCCGAACAGTGCCAACTTTGGGGCAAAATGGTTTGAGATTGACCCGGTTTACCCGGTAATGCGGTTAATGCACTGGATGCGGATCATTAAATTGAGGAAAGCGTTTTAGGGGCTTATAGGTTCAGGTGAGCCTGTATATTTTACAAGATTATCACCTTAAAATTGTAACAGGGCCTGATAGTGGTTTTTTACCGTTTTTGAGGTCGATAACATAATAATAAGTACCCGAAGGCAAGGGCTTCCCTTCAAATGTACCATCCCATGATTTGGGATACCCCACGGAGTTATAAACCAACAAGCCGTACCTGTTAAAAATGTTAACGGTACAGCCGGTATAAGCAGCAAGCGACGGGATGTCCCAGGTATCATTTACACCATCGCCGTTAGGCGTAAAGGTGTTAAAAATAATTACCGGGGTGATCACTAATATCTCGATAGGGTTCGAGAAAACCACCGGCGAAGCAATGCATTTGCCTGTTGTTGTAATGATACAGGTTATTACATCGTCGTTTTTTAAACTGTTGGTAGTAAAAAAAGGGCTATTTATGCCTGCGTTTACGTTATTAACCTGCCATTGATAAGCAACTGTTGTTGTGCCTGAAGTTGTGTAAGCCGTTTTAGCTGTAAAAGTTACCGGTTGGTTTGGCGAGATGATATTGTTAACTGCTGTGGAGGTTATGATGACTGAATTTGTGGTATAGGCATCCGCCGTTAATGATGCGGTATTAGAAGTGGCGGTAGCAACAGAACAGTTAAGGCTGCTGGTTATAGTGCAGGTAATTTTATCGCCTGTATTCAGCGTTGAGCTGGTAAAAGTAGCTGCATTTGTGCCGGCATCCTGGCCGTTTACCTGCCATTGATAGGTTGGGGTACTGCCTGCATTTGTGGTTGTTGCCGTATAAGTTAACGACATACCAACGCAGGCGCCATAGCCATCCGGTGTAATTGTAACCGTTGGAACAAGAGTAGGTGTCGGGATTATACCAACTTTAATAGTATTAGATACCACCTGCGAAGCAGTAAGGCATTGCCCGCCATTATTGGTTAGCAAACAGGTAATTACATCGCCGTCGTTCAGTGTATTGCTTGCAAAGGTGGCGCTATTTGTACCGGCATTTGCCCCATTTACCTGCCATTGATAGGCCGGATTGGCGCCGCCATCAGTCGGTGTTGCCGTAAACGTAATTAAAGTACTGCTGCAAACGGGGACAGCGGCGGATGACTGAATAACAATTGAGGGCGTTGTGTAAGGAAGTATATTAACCCCGGTTATAGTATTAGAAGTTGCACTTACGGGGCAAGGGCCATTGTTGGTTGCCGTGCATTGAACTATATCGGTTGTTTTTAATGAGGGGAGGGTGATGCTGGAGGTATTGCCGAACATGTATTCCCCATTTACCTGCCACGCGTATAAAATGTCGGCATTGCCGTTGGTAACTGTTGCTTTAAACGTGACAGGCGTACCGGCGCAAATGCCCGAACTATTATTATAAGCGATGGTAATTATTGGCGGAACCGGAGACGTGACAGTTAATAGTTGCGATTGCGGCGGCGCCGGTGTGTATAACGAATTACCGCCCTGGTAAATTGTTATTGTAGTAGTACCAACGCCAACAATATGGATAGTACCATCCGCAGATATTGTTGCAACAGCCGGGTTACTGCTGCTGTAGGTGAGCGGAATAGTCGGGTTTGAACTTGCAGCCTCGACGGGAAAATCAGAATCGCAGGTATTTACCGGCGAAAATGTCAGGAACTGAATCACTTGTGTTTCGGTAACATATAAAATTTCGGTTACCGGCACGGCAGGGCTATAATTTGCATCGCCGCTTTGCGTAGCTGTTATGGTGGTAACCCCGGGTGCTATTACGTGCAACAAGCCATATGAATCAACCGTTGCAACAGATGGGTCACTGCTGGTATAAATAATAGGGGTTTCGGTATTTGTACTTGTAGCATGAGGGTTATAATCGTCATTCGCATCAAGTACAAGTATAGGTGGTGGAAAGGTGATAATTGACGGCAGAAGTGTACCTGACAGGCCTGTTTGTATGTTGACGATTGTGCTGCTGATACCACTTGCATTGGTAGCCGTTACAGTATAGTCAGTTGGCGGCGAGGCTGCTGTTGGTGTACCACCGATAATACCTGTGGTTGAATCAAAAGTTAGGCCGGGCGGCAAAGGTTTATTGATGGAATAGCCGGTAAGGGTTATTTTCCTTATTAAATTATTTCCGGCATCAGTTATATATAAATTGCCTGCATTGTCGGCTAATGCACTTTGTGGGCCTGAAAAACTTGCCGCTTTACCTAACCCATCAGCCGAACCTATCTTGCCGCTCCCTGCTATGATAGAAAATACCCCCGCCGTTGTAATCTCGTCTATCTGATTATTAAACATATCAGTTAAATACACATTTCCGGAATTATCTAACGCCGGTCCGTCTTCTATCAATAAGGTTGACAGCGGACCTGTTGCCCCATTGCCTGCAAAGGTACTTACAACTCCTGAAGGGGTAATCTCTCGGATGCAAAGATTTCCTTCATCGTCTACATACAGGTTTCCTGCTTTGTCTATGGCAATACCAAGTATCCCATCAAACCTTGCTAAGGTACCCGGGCCATTGACATAGGTACCGCCTACGCCGCCGGCAAGTGTGCTTACATAGCCCGTAGGGGTTATCATTCGTACTTCGTTATTTCCGGCATCAGTTACGTAAAGGTTGTTTGCGGCATCAATTGCTATTCCATATGGGCCGTTAAAACTTGCAAATATACCCATACCGTCATTCCGGCCAATGTTGCCACTCCCGGCAAAGGTGGATACAAAGCCGGATGGCGTTACCATTCGTATTGTGTGATTTCCGCTGTCGGCCACGTATAAATCACCTGTAGCATCCATTGCTAAGCCTATCGGCACATTAAAGCTTGCAAAAGTACTCCCGCCATCTGCAGACCCTTGTAAGCCACTTCCGGCAAAAGTAGTAACCATGCCACCAGGTGCAATTTTCCTGATCCTGTTATTGTAAGTATCAGATACGTATAAATTTCCTGATTTATCCAACGCCAGACCTTCGGGACTATAGAATATTGCAGCTTTTCCATTGGCATCTTTAAACCCCTGGTGTCCGTTTCCTGCAATCGTAGTTACCTGCCCATACGCGCCGACTGGTACCGCGCCACCGGTATTGGTTGGCGCCAAAGGGGCTATTGGTGCGTTTAATGGATAAGTTTGCGGGCTTGAATACGTAATGGCAGGCGCCTGAGCAAAAGCAGCCCCCCATTTAACAGTAAACAAAACTCCAATAAAAAAGATGGATAAAAGCTTATTGCAGTTAAAAGCTCTGGAATTTTTTAAAATACTGCAATAATTAAACATGATCGAATGAGCGGTTTAGTTGGTTTATAGCGTTTTTACTTTGTCCGTAAAAGTATTTACATAACATATGTAATCTTGTTCAAAAATAGACTTTTTTTGAGAGTTTTTATATTTCATATTGCCGGAGTTATTTATTTTCAGGCACTTGTCGCATGAGTTGCCGCATCGATTTAAAAACTATTACTGCATTCCAAATTTTACCCTCCAATTAATAATCCTTTTTTAACTTGCAGCGTTATAACTATTAATTATGCACGGAAGCGGTTTCATAAAAATATTTTTGATCATTACGGCAATCAGTTTGTTGTTCGACTGGTATGTTTTTGCAGGATTAAAAACTTTTACAAACAATTGGCAATCCAGTAGATTACGCAACCTGGTAACTTTTGGATACCTGGTTATTTCCGTTGGGGTAACCCTGTTATTTATCCTTGGTTTTAACAGCTTTAGCACCGCAAAGGGCATGACGCCCTTTCACGAGTGGGTGCTCAGTATATTCTTAACCTTCTTTTTCACCAAGCTGTTTTTTATCCTCGTTTTGTTTTTGGGCGATATAGTGCGGTTCTTTTATGGGATAATAAACAATATTGTAAAGCCGAAAGGTAAGGTTATCAAGCCGTTTTTCCCGGCAAGGCGCAAGTTTATCAGCGAAATTGCCATACTGGTGGCTGCGGTACCATTTACGAGTTTTTTTTATGCGATGCTGAAAGGCAAATACGATTACAGGCTGCACCGGGAAACCATTTATTTTGATGACCTGCCCGATGCCTTTGACGGCTTCACTATAACGCAGATATCCGATATCCATTCGGGCAGCTTCGATAATACCGAGGCCGTGCAAAGAGGCATTGATATGGCAAAAGCGCAAAAAAGCGACCTGTTTGTTTTTACAGGCGACCTTGTGAACAATGCCGCATGGGAGATCGAGCCATATTTAAGCCGTTTTAGCCAGCTTAAAGCGCCTTACGGGCAATTCTCCATCCTGGGCAACCATGACTATGGCGATTATATTCATTGGGACAGCGAGGCTGAAAAGGCCGCTAACCTTGATAAGTTAAAAGAACATCACAAAACACTCGGTTACAGGCTGCTGCTTGATGAAAACGTGGTGATTGAAAAAGACGGTCAGAAACTATCCCTCATTGGCGTACAAAATTGGGGGCGCGGGTTTATACAGATCGGCAACCTTGATAAAGCTTTAGAGGGCGTGGATAAAGATGCTTTTAAAATACTATTATCCCACGATCCTACCCATTGGGAAGAGAAAGTGCGGTTTAACCCGACAACCATCCACCTAACCCTTGCCGGCCACACCCACGGCGCACAGTTTGGCGTTGAAACAGCCCATTTCAGGTGGAGCCCGGTACAATACCGCTACCTTGACTGGGCGGGGCTTATCAATGAAAAGAACCGGTACCTTTATGTGAACCGCGGATTTGGCTTTTTAGCATTTTCGGGGAGATTGGGGATATGGCCGGAGATAACGGTTATTACTTTGAAGAAGAAAATGGCGTGATAATTTCGGAATTCGGATTTTCGTCCCAATAGCTATCGGGATCGGATTTATAGATCATCAATTCATACTGGCACGGTTTAAGCTATTAAACACTTAAATAACATCTGCCATGCCAGCATCAAATCAAAAAAGAATAGGTAAACGCCCTGTAAAAAAGCAGGTTAGCACCACAGATACCCTGCACGATACCTGGGCGGTGATGAAACCGTTTGTACACTTTTCGGTAAAGGCGATGAAGGTTTTAGCCCATGCACTGATTTTCGTCGTAAAAAACATCCCGAAACCTGAAGAGCATAAACCGGCCTCAAAAAGCAATAAAGTGATTAAGATTTGATTTCGGAATTTCAATGTCGAATTTATTTTTTAAAGTCTCCCCCACCGGGGGAGATTTAGAGGGGGCTGATAGAGCTTAATGCAGTACAAACACCGCCGATGGAAAATCCTTATCATCAAAAATCTCCTTTAAGCCAATTACCTGGCTTGGCGTATCAACTATCATTACCTGTTTGCTCTGAAGCTTCGTAAGCGGCAAAAACTAAAAGCAATAAGCAGTTAAAACGGCAAGCTTTATTTTTAGAATAGCAGGTTTCATAATGGGGTTTCATTGAGTTAAAAATACGCATTGTACAACGTTTTAAACCTTGAAATTTGTTTGAAAATGATTTTTATGGAAATTATGTTTAAACATTAAATTTTTGTTATTTGTGCTTATCAAACGCCCTTTATCATGCACAGAAGAAATTTTTTAAAAACAAGTTCGGTAGCAAGTTTAACCTTAGGCACATTGGCCGTAAGTTCGTGTACTTCACCAACATCCGATAAAAAGGATGGTGACGAAAACAAGACAGCGAAACCTGATGATTTCGCGTTAAATGAGGTAACCATTGATACCCTTCAGCAAAAAATGCAAAGCAAGGAATATACTTCACGGTCGATTACCGAATTGTACTTAAAACGCATAAACGACATCGATAAAAACGGCCCGAAGCTAAATGCGGTAATTGAGCTGAACCCCGATGCCCTTGATATTGCCGATGCAATGGACAAAGAGCGCGCAAACGGCAAAGTGCGCGGGCCTTTGCATGGCATCCCGGTTTTGATAAAGGACAACATAACAACAGGCGATAAAATGCATACGACCGCAGGGGCACTTGCTATTGCTGACAATATTATGAAAGATGATGCTTTCATCGCTAAAAAACTTCGGGATGCAGGTGCGGTATTGCTTGGCAAGACCAATTTAAGCGAATGGGCAAATTTCAGGTCGACACACTCCACCAGCGCCTGGAGCAGTCGCGGCGGCCAAACCAAGTGCCCGTGTGTTTTAGATAGAAACCCAAGCGGGTCGAGCGCTGGTTCGGGGTCGGCGGCATCAGCCAATTTATGTGCAATAGCTATCGGGACTGAAACGGATGGCTCTATCGTATCGCCATCATCGGTAAACGGGCTGGTAGGTATCAAACCAACCGTCGGCTTATGGAGCCGGACAGGCATCATACCCATATCAAAAACACAGGATACCGCTGGCCCAATGGCGCGCACCGTAAGGGATGCTGCCATTTTATTGGGCGCATTGGCTGGCGCCGATCCGAAGGATAGCTATACCGCCGCAAGCCAGGGGAAAACTGAATCGGATTACACCAAATTTTTAGATGCAAACGGATTGCAAGGCAAACGCATCGGGATTGAAAAAGATGCCATGAAAATTAGCCCTGCCATGGACCCAATATTTAAAGAAGCGATCGATCTGCTAAAAAGCAAAGGCGCTACCATTGTTGAGGTGGAACTGTACAAACAACTGAAACCAATTGGCCAATCTTCGTTTGCCGTATTGCTGTATGAGTTTAAAGATGGCCTGAACCAATATTTAAGCGGCGCAAATTCAAAAATGAAATCGCTGGCTGATGTAATTGCTTTTAATAAACAAAATGAGGCCAAGGCCATGCCATTTTTTAAGCAGGAAATTTTAGAACAAGCCCAGGCAAAAGGCGGCCTTGACGCAAAAGAATACCTGGATGCAATTGCTAAAACCACCGGTATTACCCGCAAGGCCATCGATACCATAATGAAACAAAATAACCTGGACGCCATTGCAGCGCCAACAAACGGTTTTGCTGTTTGTATCGACCTGGTCAATGGCGACTATGATAACGGTTTCTCATTTTCGGGCCCGGCTGCTATGGCTGGCTACCCGCATATTACCGTGCCGATGGGCTATTTTAATGAACTGCCGGTTGGTTTGTCGTTCATCAGCACGCCTTATAAAGAAGGTGATATTATAAAGCTGGGCTACGCGTATGAACAGGCCTCCAAGAAAAGGATGGCGCCGAAATTTAAGGTGGATTTGTTTGGATAAGATTGATAATCTTTTTTACCTTCTTTATCGCTTGCGATAGAGAGGGTCAGCGAACGGAGTGACGCTGGGGTGAGTCAAAGCGCCAATGCATTTGCGCCAATGCCGCTCGTAGAGTTTACTCACCCGGTCTTTGCTTCGCTCGACCACCCTCTCTTCGCCTGCGGCGGAAAGAGGGGTAAAAAGTATTTCTTAAAAAATAAATTTTTCAAGCCTTCTTTTCCAAATCCTGCAAAATTTGCAGTATGATCTTATTTTGATATTCGAGGTGTGATAGAATCGTTTCTATCTCAAACTCTGCTTTGGTATTTATATTAAGGTCGGCTTCTGCCCTTAGATCGGCTGCCTTTGCCTGTACATTCTGGCCGATCATAATCAGCGGCATTAAAAAAAGCTGTATCATATTTGAGATAAACAGCCAAAGCACAAAGCCGGGGAACGGATCGAACCTTGCTTCTTTTGGCGCAAACATGTTCCATCCAAGCCATATAGCTGTCCATGAAAAAATGATAATAAAAAAGCCCATGCTGCCTACATGGTCGGTTATCCAGCAAGCAATGTTATCCAGGGTAGAAGGTTTAATTTTATCCTTTACCGCCGGTTTTACCAGGGCTAATCTTTTCTTTTTAAACTCTTCGAGAGATATTGGGGCTTTGGTTTCCATGTTTTTTTATGATTTTATCAATAGTTTTCCAATTTAATTTGCCTGATTTAAACAGGTTTAGTGTTGTTATTTAACAAATATATAATTATCAAACTATCCGGGGTAAAATAATAGACATATAATATTTAGCCATCAATGGTTAGTTATGATGACTAAGTTTTTATTTAATTTGCAAAGCAAACTGCTCCCGGTAGCTATCGGGACCACAAACTAACATACTATGGAATTTGGACGTGTAACCCCTGCGGAATTAAATGAAGTTGACTTTACACTTCCGCCTGATCCTGAATTAACAATAAAAACTTTAAAGGCTGCAAAAAACGGACAACCTTTACAGGTACACGTAGGCTGCGCCAAATGGGGACGTAAGGAATGGCTGGGTAAAATCTATCCGCTTAAAACCAAAGAAGCAAGTTTTTTAGATGAGTACGTAAAGCATTTTGACTGCATTGAGTTAAATGCCACGTTCTATAATATTTACGGGCCGGAAACTATTGCCAAATGGAAAGACAAGGCAGCCACAAACCCAGGTTTTAAGTTTTGCCCAAAGTTTGCGCAAAACATTACGCATATACGTCGTTTAAAAAATGCCGAAGAGATAACTACCAAATATTACGAAGGCATTATGGCTTTCGGCGACAACCTGGGGCCATTATTTTTGCAGGTCGGCGATAATTTTACACCAAAAAGCTTTCCTGATTTAAAAGCTTACCTTGAAAATTTACCAAAAGATGTCCCCGTATTTTTAGAGCTGCGGCATAAAGAATGGTTTGCCTCGCCCGAATTTCGTGATCAGATTTTTAACCAACTGCACCAGCTTAATATTGGGGCGGTAATAACTGATGCTTCCGGCCGCAGGGATGTGGTGCATATGGAACTGCCTACACCTCATGCTTTTATCCGTTTTGTGGGCAACAGCCTCCATCCTACCGATTATGCCCGTATTGATGAATGGGTTGAACGCATAAAACAATGGCAGCAAATGGGCCTGCAATCGGTATGGTTTTTTATGCACCAGCACGATGAACGCTATTCGCCCGAGTTAGCGGATTATACGGTTGAACAAATGAATAAACACCTCGGCACACACCTGTTGCGACCGCAATTTATTGACAGGGATAAAGGTCTATTTTGACTAAGATCAAACGGATTTATGGATTTTAGGATGAAGATCCAAAGAAAAATCCTATCATCCTAAAATCCTGAAAATCTTAGTCTATGCCACCATACCCGATACCACATTGATACTCAATGCCAGTATAGCTGTATTAAAGGCAAATGACATCAGTGCATGCATGATACACACGCGGCGTATGCGGCGCGAAGTAATATTTACATCGGATACCTGGAAGGTCATGCCAACAATGAAGGAAAAATAAACAAAATCCAGGTAGTCGGGCTGCTGTCTGCCTGGAAACTGCAGGCCACCAACAGCTTTGGTTTCCCCGTCAGTATCCACATCCGGATCGTAGTATAAATGGGCATACCTTAAAGTGTAAATGGTGTGCAGTAAAAACCACGAGATGATCACAGCGCCGATCGCCAATAAAATGTGTTCATTTTTAGCTGCTTCATTCAGGCCTTTGGTTGATTTTAATAAATATACTATGGCGCCTAAGCTTACAACCGATGCCGTTGTAATAAATGCAAAAAGGAAGGTACGGCTGGAATCCTGCAGCTTCGCAATCTTCCTGACTTCCAATGGGTGGGACGAAAATATAATTATCCAGTTCAATATAATTACAGTCAACGCGCATCCGATCCATACCACCAAAATTAAAGCCGGCGTTTTTATTTTGCCATTCAGCAGGAAAAAGACAATTGCGCTAACTGTTAAAGCCATCATTAGGCGGTAATGGGCATCTAAACGGAAGAAAAATCGCCTATCGGTTTTTATAGTTCTTGACATGGTTTAAAATTAGTACTGTAAGTTTAAAAGATGAATGTAAGTATTAAAAGACAAACCGGAAATCTGAAGCTGAATTTTATTTAACTAATAAACTATTCTTCCACTATTTCAATTACCCGGCCAACCTGGCCATCTTCAAGCCTTACTTTTATACCACGGGAATGATAGGATGAACTGGTAAGCATATCTTTTACGATGCCACGCGTTTTTTTGCCGGAGCGTTGGTCTTTTTTAAGGATGATATCAACTTCCAGGCCGGGGTAAATATCGCTTCGGTTTTGTCCGTTCATGTTATTTTTATGATTTCACAGATTATATATTGATTTCACCGATTGTTATTTAGGATTACACCGATTGTGGGTTGATTTCACCGATTAGGAAACTAAATTATTTATGGCCTTCTCAATCTTCTCAAAATCAAAGCTCTTTATCACCTTATCAAACGCCACCGTTATCTCCTCATTTCCCAAATTGCCAATACTGCCCTCGTGGGTGTGGTTTACCTGTTTATCGGGTTTAAACTCACCTTTTTCAATAGCAGCGCCAACTTGTTTGTAGGCGTCGCGGAATGGAGTGCCGCTTAATACAAGGTGGTTAACTTCTTCCACGCTAAACAGGTAGGCATATTTAGGGTCGCTTAAAATATCAGTGTTAACAGTTATGTTTTGCAGCATGAAGGTTGCCATGTGCAGGCAATTTTTTAAATCTGTAAAAGCCGGGAACAATAGTTCTTTTAATAATTGTAGCTCGCGGTGATAGCCGGATGGCAGGTTGGTGGTCATCATGGCCACATCATTTGGCAGGGCCTGTAGGCGGTTGCATTTGCCGCGCATTATCTCCCAAACGTCCGGGTTCTTTTTGTGGGGCATAATGCTGCTGCCGGTGGTTAATGTATCCGGGTAGCTTACAAATGCAAAGTTTTGGCTTAAATATAATGCCTGGTCCATGGCCATTTTAGCCAATGTGGCGGCTATAGATGATAATGCCTGCGCTATAACCCTTTCAGTTTTACCGCGACCCATTTGGGCGTAAACAACGTTATAATTCAGGCTTTCGAAACCTAATAGCTTCGTTGTTAAGGCACGATTGAGCGGGAACGATGAGCCATAGCCTGCTGCCGAGCCTAAGGGATTTTTATTGGTGATCTTCCAGGCGGCCAAAACCATTTCCAGGTCGTCGGCCAAGCTCTCGGCGTAAGCGCCAAACCAAAGGCCGAATGACGACGGCATGGCTACCTGTAAATGCGTATAGCCAGGCAGTAATACATCCTTATGCTTTTCGCTTAACACGATCAACTGGCGAAATAACGTTTCTGTTTCTTCAACTACCTGTTGCAATTCGTGCCTGAAAAATAGTTTCAGGTCAACTAATACCTGGTCGTTGCGCGAGCGGCCGCTGTGTATTTTCTTACCGGCATCGCCGATGCGTTGGGTAAGCAGAAGCTCAACCTGCGAGTGTACGTCTTCAACCTCCGGTTGGATGATAAATTCACCCGCCTCAATATCGCGGTATATGTTTTTTAATTCCTTCTGGACCAATTGCAGGTCCTCTGCACTCATCAAGCCAATTGATTCCAGCATTTGGGTATGCGCCAGTGAGCCAAGCACATCAAAGCCCGCCATTTGCAGGTCAAACTCGCGGTCGCGTCCTACAGTAAAGTCTTCTACTAACTCATTAACGGTTACCGATTTTTGCCAGATTTTTGCCATTGCGCGAATTAAAATTACCCACCGCTATTACAGGGGAATGAACGCCAAACTTACCGTTTTTAGACTAAAACTCGTAAATCAAACAATAGATTCAAGCATTTTGATATAAAGCTCAATACCCTCTCGAATCTCATCCACATAAACAAACTCATCAGCCGTATGCGACCTTGCCGAATCACCGGGTCCAACCTTTAGTGATGGTATATCTAAAAGTGATTGATCCGATGTTGTTGGCGACCCATATGTTGTCCTGCCTAAAGCAATACCTGCTTGTACTATTGGATGCTCTTTATCAATTTTTGATGGCTTTAGCCTGATGGAACGCGGGGTTACATCGCAGGTTACATGCTGGCGGATAATCTCTAAAACTTCTTCATTGCGGTAGGCGTCCGTAACCCGTACATCAACAGTAAAGGTGCAGCTGGCAGGCACGACATTGTGCTGCGATCCTGCATTGATGATAGTAACCGACATCTTCACCGGCCCAAAAACCTCCGATTCTTTCGGGAAACGGAAAGTGCGGAACCATTCAATATCCGTTAGCGCCTTATAGATAGCATTTTCGCCTTCTTCGCGGGCGGCATGGCCTGCTTTGCCGTGGGCAACGCAATCTAAAACCATTAAACCTTTTTCGGCTATAGCCAATTGCATTTGGGTGGGTTCGCCAACAATGCCGAAATCCAGTTGGCCAAGGTCGGGGATAATAAGCTCAAGGCCGTTTGCGCCCGAAATTTCTTCTTCGGCGCTTGTAGCCAGGCAGAAGTTATATTTAAGATTTTCCCTATCGTAAAAATAAAGGAAAACCGATATAAGCGAAACCAAACATCCTCCGGCGTCATTACTGCCAAGGCCGTAGAGTTTGCCATCCTCAATTTTAGCATCAAACGGATCACGCGTATAGCCTGAATTTGGCCTTACGGTATCGTGATGCGAATTAAGCAGTATGGTTGGTTTTGATGCGTCGAAATGTTTATTCCATGCCCAGACATTGTTTAGTTTGCGATGGGTTTTTATGGCTTTTTGTTGTAAAAATTGTTCTATCAGGTCGCCCGTCAGGCTTTCTTCCCGGCTAAATGATGGTATGGCTATTAGTTGCTGCAACAGGCCTACGGCCTGCTGGTAAAGTGTTGCTGTATCAGTCATAAAATGTGCGGCAAAAATATGAAGAATGTTGGAATGTTATAAAGTTTGAATGTTGAAATAGAGAGCAAAATTTACCGACTGCGAAGATATAACTTTGCAACCTTTCAACATTCCAACGTTTCAACAAGAATTAATCCTCAATTTTCGAATATTTCCGGGTATCGCCCATCGTGATATAAAGTATTAATGATAGCGCGACACAAACGGTAACATACCAGTAAAACCATTCCTGGTGGCCGTTATTTTTAAAATCAAGCGCGATATATTCGGCTGTGCCGCCAAATAGGGACACGGCGATGGCATAAGGAAAACCAACACCTAATGCACGTACATTGGCAGGGAAAAGCTCGGCTTTTACCACTGCGTTAATGGAAGTATAGCCGCTGACGATCACCAGCGCGCACATGATAAGGGCGAAAGCAACCCAGGCATCTTTTGTGGCACTCAAGCTGGTTAATATAGGATACGTAGTTAGTGTGGCCAGGATACCGAACCCAATAAGCAGCGGTTTACGCCCAATCCTATCGGACAATAAGCCAAACACGGGTTGTATCAGCATAAAAACAACAAGGGTAAGGGATGATATAAGTGTGGCAGCATTTTTTGAAAACCCGGATGTGTTCACTAAAAACTTTTGCATATAGGTGGTGAAAGTGTAAAATGCTACTGTTCCGCCCACGGTAAGCCCTATTACCACAAGGACAGCTTTTGGATGCTTCGCCAATTCACGAATGGTCCCGCGCGTGGTTCTGGCCTTACCGCCGTCTTGCTCCAGCGAAACTGACTCCTGCAAACTGCGCCGTAAATACATTACTGTTATGGCCAATACTGCACCAATTCCAAAAGGTATGCGCCAGCCCCACTGGTGCAATTGCTGATCGGTTAAAAAAACACGTTGCAATAAAACCAGTACGCCTAACGCAATTAACTGACCCATAATAAGAGTAACGTACTGGAAACTGGAATAAAATCCCCGGTGCTTTTTAGTGGCCATTTCACTGAGGTAAGTGGCGCTGGTGCCGTATTCGCCGCCAACGCTAAGGCCTTGTATAATTCGTGCCAAAACCAATAACAAAGGCGCGGCAACGCCAATTTGCTTATAGCCTGGCGCTACGGCAATAATAAGTGAACCAATACTCATTAACGACACCGACAAGGTAAGCGCTGTTTTACGGCCTTTTTTATCCGCGAAAGCGCCCATTACCCAACCGCCAATAGGTCGCATTAAAAAACCAATGGCGAAAATGCCGGCTGTGTTTAATAATTGAACAGTTTGGTTTTCTTTCGGGAAAAACGCGCCTGAAAAGTATAATGAGAAAGCAGTGTAAACATACCAATCGTACCACTCAACCAAATTGCCCAATGAGCCGCCAACGATTGATTTTATTCTTCCGCCGGTTGTTTGGGATGATGTGGCTATGGTTTGATTTTGCATAATTTTAAAGAAAACGATTTAGAACATATAGAGCAATACTTTCTACACAGTAAACATAAAATCTTTTTTGAAACAATGCCTACCTAATAAATTTAATTATTTTAGCACACTATTCTCATTCAAAAACCCAAATGAACGATAATTTCAGTTTTCTCGCTACACTAAAATCGGACCAGGAACTTCAAAACTGTATAGATAACCGTGAAAAATATATGCCCGAAACGGTAGAAGCAGCAGTGAAAGAATTGCAAAGCAGGGGAGTAATTTTAACAGAAGATGAATTGACAGTTATCGCGGAGGATGTGCAGGCGCGCAGGGATCAATTAAACTCGGGCGCCAATAACTACGGTTTTTTCAGCCGCAACGATAAAATCTACCAGGTTGAAGATCCCGAAGCGCCTTTACTATATTCGAAACGGGCAATACTTGTATTTTCTATATTGTTCAGCGTTGTTTTTGGTTCGGTAATGCTCGCAATCAATGTTGGTAAAGTCCAATCAGCTACAAAAGCTATAATGGTTGTTTTATATGGCTTAGTGTTTACAATAATTCTGGCTGTGGTCGCTCAAAATCTTAACTCCAATACAGGTTTGGCTGTTGTATTTGGTTGTTTAGGCGCCCTATCCATGGAGTATTTATTTTGGAGACCATATATAGGTAATACGACACAATACCGGGTAAAACCCATTTGGATCCCCCTTGTAATTGGGCTGGCGATTGCAATCCCGCTTATAGTTTTAATAATTTATGCAGGAACTCTATAACTGTCAAATAAGAATATGAAAAAACTATTGCTTCTTTCATTCATTACTCAATTGTTGGTTGTGTCGTGCTACGGCCAATCCATTTCTTATGGTAATAACCCCGACGCGGGCAAATACTACAACATCCGCGGCATTAAGATGTATTGTGAAATTTATGGGCAGGGCAAACCGCTTTTAATGATCCACGGCAACGGCGGCAGTATAGCTTCTTTCAGTAAAAACATTCCTTATTTTTCAAAAAAGTATATGGTTATTGTTCCCGATAGCCGGGCGCACGGGAAATCAACCGATACAAAAGATTCGCTCAGTTTTGAGATGATGGCGGATGATTTTAGTGCTTTACTGGATACGCTTCACGTTGCAAAAACGTATGTAATAGGCTGGAGCGATGGCGGTATAAATGCTTTGTTGCTGGCAATGCGCCATCCTGATAAGGTAATTAAGCTGGCTTCAACCGGCGCAAATTTAACGCCAGATTCAACTGCCCTTATCCCCTCGCTATGGAAGGACATGGTGAAACAATACAACGAACAAAAAAGCAAAGTGTGGGCAACCGCCAAAGAGAAAAATACATGGAAGATATTTTTGCTGGATTATTTCCAGCCTAACATCCCCGCAACAGCGTTACATGCCATCAAATGCCCGTCCCTTATTATCTGCGGCGACCATGACCTGATCCCGGTTGAACATACGGCTTTAATCTATCATAATATCCCCGGCGCCTGGCTATGGGTAGTGCCAAATTCAGGACATGGCACACTTATCGAACACACCGACGAGTTTAACGCAAAGGTTAATGAATTTTTTGAACGATAGGTGAGGAAAGAGTCAAGAAGCAAGAGTCAGGACAGGGAAGTAGTCTTAAGCCGAAAGTCTTAAGTAAAGACAATTTATGGCTGCTTTTGACTTAACACCTCTTTTTATTTTTACTTCAGACTCAAGACTTCAGGCTTAAAAAAATTATCCTGCTTTCTGGATGATAACTTCCGGATATTCTCTATAATGCATCTCAATAGCATCGCCAATTTCATCCAGCGGCAGGCTTTCTGCACCAAATCGATGTTCAACGGCTTTCCAAATCCCGAAATCGTTTTTCCTGATAATGTGACAGGTTGCGTAGTTAAATACACTAAAAGTGTAATTATCTGCGCTGTTGCGTATCACCCTGTATGTTTCTTCCTTAATTACAACCTCAAATGCTTCCATATCGTTTAGGCTGCACAAAAGTAACGGTTAAATAACGTCTCCGCAATATTTACAGGGGGGTATTTTAACGGTATTTTTTACCGTGTTTTAACGGTATTCAGCCCCCTCTAAATCTCCCCCGGTTGGGGAGACTTTAGCTTCGCTCGCTTTTTTAAAGGCCCTTCCACCTGGTTGGAGAGGGTTAAGTGGGGCTCTCAACTAATTATTAACCAATTTCAATGCACCTTCCGCATAGCGCATACCGGTATCAGGATATTTGTCAATAATGTTCTGAATATCCTGTAAATCAGCTACGGATAGTTCAATATCAACAGAGGCCGCATTTTCGCGCAGGTATTTTGTTTTTTTTGTGCCGGGGATGGGGATAATATCTTCGCCTTGCGCCAATACCCATGCAAGGGCCAACTGCGCGGGCGTGCAGTTTTTTTGTGATGCCACACCGGCAAAGGCACTTGCCAGTTGCCGGTTATTTTCTTTATAAGTATCGCTAAAGCGTGGCAGGGTTTTACGGAAATCGCCACTGCCCAGTTCATCAACATTGAGTGTATTGGTGATCAATCCACGTGAAAGTGGGCTAAAGGGGACAAGAGAAATACCTAATTCGCGGCATACGGGCAGTATTTCTGCCTCTACATCGCGGGTGAGCAGCGAATACTCGCTTTGCAGGGCAGCAATAGGGTGTACGGCATGTGCTTTCCGGATAGACGCGGCTGATGCTTCCGATAGACCCAGGTAGCGTACTTTGCCTTCCTTAACAAGTTCTGCCATGGCGCCAACCATATCTTCAACGGGTACATTTGGGTCTATACGGTGTGCATAATAAAGATCAATGGTTTCTATATTTAACCGTTTAAGGCTTTTTTCTACTGCCGTTTTAAGATATGCAGGCGAACCATCAAAATAACTTCCCGGCGCACCGGGGTATGAAGGATCATTTTCTTTTTGCCGGAAGCCAAATTTTGTGGCAATAAAAACCTTATCGCGGTTTGGCGCCAGCACTTTGGCTACCAGTTCTTCGTTTTTGCCGTTTGCATAAACATCGGCAGTATCCCAAAAGTTGATGCCAAGATCAAGCGCAAGGTTTAATGTTGCTATAGATTCTTCATCATTAAAAGTACCATAGCCGTGGTTCATCCCCATGCAGCCTAAGCCAAGTGCCGATAGCTGCTCTCCTGTTTTTCCAAGTTCCCTGAATTTCATAGATAAATGTTTTTACAAATATAAGCGTAATGGCGTTTTGTTATTGTAATATTTACTTGACCTCATTATCGTTTTCATCAAAACGACTTTAGATGTTTAAACACTAATTAATAACTTTTGTTGAATTAAATTCATTTTTTTTAATATATATCTGAATATAATTCTAATATTTATACATTTACAGTATGATTAGCGAAACAGATATCATACTTGATAAAACAGACCTGCACATATTGCGCCTGATGCAGGAAAATGCCCGCATCAGCAATGCCGACCTTGCGCGTGAGCTTGGCATGGCGCCTTCGGGGGTACTGGAACGGGTTAAGAAACTCGAACAAAAAAATGTAATACTTCAATATACCGCCCGCATAAACCCCGATGCCATGCAGCAAAAAATGCTGGCATTTATTTTCATGAAAGCTGCCGATGGGCCCGGATATAATGATACCGCGCTTGAACTGGCCAAAATACCCGAAGTACAGGAAGTGCACCACGTTGCGGGCGATGATTGCTACCTGGTAAAGGTGCGCACTTATGATTCTGCAAGCCTGGTGCACCTTATGCGCAACAGCTTCAGCAAAATACCCAACCTTTTAAGCACCCGCACCACCATAGTGCTCGAAACGGTTAAAGAACAACAACAATTGGTTATACCCGAAAAATAATACATTATGCCTTTAAAATCACAAAAAACTGCGTCGCCCCTCTTGGTAATCATAGCCTTTGCTACAGTTTATCTTGTATGGGGTTCTACTTATTTTTTTATAAGGATAGCTGAGCAGGGTGGTATGCCCCCCTTTTTGCTCGGCGCTATACGGTTTACCACAGCGGGGCTTATATTAATGGGCTGGTGTGTTGTTAAAAAGAAAAAAATATTTGTTTTAAAGGATATTTTAAACGCCGCAGTAACAGGCCTGCTTTTGTTGTTTGTGGGGATAGGCATTGTTATATGGGCAGAAAGAACCATGCCAAGCGGTTTGGTAGCCATACTTGTATCGTCATCGCCAATATGGATTGTATTGCTCGATAAATCACACTGGGCTATAAACCTTAAAAATAAAGCTACAATTATAGGCCTGGTAATTGGTTTTGCCGGGGTGATCCTTTTATTCAGCGAGCAAATTGGCAACCTGTTCAATGGCTCCGGGGCACAATCGAAATTACCATGGATGCTGCTGCTGCTTTTAGGAACGATTGCCTGGTCGGTTGGGTCGCTTTATTCAAAACATAACCCGACCTCTGTGTCCGCTTCGGTCAATACAGCATGGCAGATGATCATTGCTGGTGTTGCTTATATGCCGATGAGCCTCGTGCATGGTGAATTCAATCATCTTAATTTGCATAGTATCCAAATAAATAGCTGGCTTGGCGTGCTATACCTGATAGTTTTCGGCTCCATAGCTGCCTACAGCGCCTATGTTTGGCTGCTACAGGTGCGCCCGGCTACGCAAGTGAGCACCTATGCTTATGTAAACCCGGTAATAGCGGTGATATTGGGCGTGGTGTTTGCCGGTGAGCATATTTCTTTAATACAATTGGGTGGGTTGCTTATTATATTGTGCAGCGTATTGCTTATCAATTTGGCAAAGTACCGGAAGGAGAAGAAGGAGTTAGCGTTAGTGGTCTGAACCGTTGATTAAACTGATTTGATTGATTTCATTGATTGTCTCGTATTTTTTTTGCCATTCACCTAATCAACCACTCACCAATTTAGTCCATTTCCTTTGGCAAGGATCGCGCCGGGGTTTCCCATTTGCCAAATTCATAGAAATCATCTATGCTTATGCTAATCTTGCTGCCTTTGGGGTATTTGCCCTTTGCGTAATTTGTGGCCCTTAAAATCACTTTGTCGCGTTCAATAATAAGTTCTTCATACAAGCCTTTAAATAAAACCTGTCTTACAGTCCATTTGCTGCCAAAGCCTTTGCCTATTTTCACATGTTCGGCATATATTACCACTGTGCCCCTTTTACTTTTGATACCAACCTTTTTCGCGTCGTCCGATGTTAGTTGCGTGCTGCTGGCTAATATTTGAGCCGTATACAATAGCTTGGGTGAGTTATACAGCTCTTCGGGACTGCCATTTTCAACAATTTCGCCTTCTTTTAAAACAATAAGTTCATCGGCCATCGATAGTATTTCGGCCGGGTCATGCGACACCAATACCACTGTTACCCCCCATTCCTTTACAATATACCTTATGTCGTGCTGTAAACCTTCGCGATAAGTAGCGTCAACCTGGTTAAAGGGTTCGTCCAATAACAGCACTTCAGGCTTACTGATCAGTGCCTTTGCAATAGTTACGCGCTGCTTTTCGCCACCGCTCAGTTTGCCGAAGGGTTGGTCTTTAAGCGGCAAAATATCCAGCATGTTTAATGAATCTGTTATTTTTTTCGCTTCATTAAACAACCCGATTTCTGCATTCCTCAAACCCGACCGCACACTATCCCAAACAGTTGCATTCAGGTCCATATCCTGGTTATTTTGGGTTACCAGCCGCATGGCTTCGTGAGCGGGCTGCAACCTTTCTTCGCGCTTTAAAATTCGTTCTTCCTTAAAAAAAACTTCGCCCGAATCAGGTTGTAATAAACCATATAATAAATTTAAAAGGGTTGTTTTCCCGCTGCCGCTTTCGCCAACGATGGCAGTAACTTTCCCTTTGGGGATGAGTATAGTAACATTATTCACACCTGAAGACTTATCGCCAAAATAGTTTTTGGTAACCGATATGGTTTCCAGGATCATTTCATTATGCATATAGTCGTATTTTTATCTGGGTCAAGAAACAAGAATCAAGAGCCAGGACACAAGGATCAAGATAAAAAAGGGATTTGGATTGTCAAAGATAATATCTTCCTATCCTGCCGGGGTCCTTTTTATCGAAATTTTATTGGTTCTTGACTCTTAGTTCTTGATTCTTTGACTTTATATTTCCAAACCTAAACTATAAAAGTTTATCATTAAAAAGAAATATACATTTGGGGTAATTAAATTATATTTAGAGCAACATTTAAAACAAAAAATCAAAAAATATGCATCACGGTAAAACATGGCACGACTCACACAACGATTCATTAAATTTTGGACAGCGCCTGTCCGATAGGGTAGCAAACGGCATGGGTTCATGGCGTTTCATCATCTGGCAAACAATTATTGTAATTATTTGGATGGCTGCAAATGTTGTCGGCTTCATTTATCACTGGGATGTTTATCCTTATATTTTACTCAACCTTGTTTTTAGCACCCAGGCTGCTTACGCGGCCCCCATCATTATGATGGCACAAAACCGGCAAAATGAACGCGACCGGGCACAGGCCGACGCGGATTATAAAACAAATTGCGAGGCTAAAATTGAAATAGAAGAATTACTATCGAAACTAAACTCTATTGAGATAGACAAACTGGATAAAATCCTTGCTATTTTAGAGAAAATGGATAAAAAATAGAAGAAAAGAGTCAAGAATTAAGAGCCAGGAACCAGGATAAAAAGGCACTTGTGTTTCTGCCTTGACTCCTGGTTCTTTGCTCCCGGATCTTTTTCTTCTAACTCTTTTCTCTTACCTTTTTCTTAGCTTTGCAGCCAATGACACATATTGAAGACGCCATTGTTCACGAAGCTGAGGCCGAGATAAAGCCAAAAACGCCAAAACAAAAGTTTTGGAACGTTGTAAAAACGATTTTAAAAATTGCCGTTACTACAACTTTACTCATTTGGGTTTTTAGCAAGGTACCGGTACACCTGCTAAAAGCCAGGCTTTTACATGCCAATTACTGGTGGATGCTGGCTGCCCTTGTATGTGTGCTGCTATCAATGATAGTTTCGGCCTGGCGGTTGTTGAGTTTTTTCAGGTCGATCGGGTTAAAACTCAATGCCAAATACAATTTACGGTTATATTTCCTGGGGCTGTTTTATAATTTTTTGCTGCCGGGTGGCATTGGCGGCGATGGTTATAAAATGTACCTCATCAATAAAACCTATAAAACCCCGCTAAAAAAGTTATTCTGGGCGGTAATGTTCGATAGGTTAAGCGGCCTATGGGCAATCGGGCTTATCACCGTTGCCCTTATCTTCCTGATCCCACAGATCGACGTTCACATTACCATCCCGTTGGGCATATTTGCTGCGGGTTCGGCCATTTACTACTTCGTGGCTTACAAATTCTTTAAGGACTATACCAAATATTTTTTCGAGGCCCATGCGAAAGCACTGTTGCTGCAATCGCTGCAACTGACGGCAATTGTTTGTGTGCTTTTAGGACAGGATTTTACCGGGAAATTTTCACCGTATTTATTATCTTTTTTAATTTCGGCGCTGGCAGCTATCATCCCGATAACTGCAGGCGGTGCCGGTGCGCGCGAAGCTATTTTTACAAAACTTTCGGACGTCTTCCCGATGGATAAAGGCCTGGCGGTGTTTCTGCCTGCATCATTTTATATCATATCACTAATAGTGGCATTATTAGGGGTTTACTACGTGATACGCCCCAGCCGGTTACAGGAAGGGGTGGTTGAGGAAGAAAATGTGAATGGTTGAAGACACGTGAACGGTTGATTGAGTTGGATTAAGTTGATTGAGTTAAAAATTCGTTGGACCAAAAAAATGAGTTTTATTTTACAAACAAAAAACCATTCTCTGAGTCAACCCAATCAACTACTCACCAAAAATCCCTAATTTTACACTTTCTTACAAACCAGTAACTGATTAATGAGCCATTTTAATGATTTCGGCAACCCGCAGGTTGCCGCTTTGCCCGCGCATTTAAAACAATTTATCGTAGATCAGCATTATGAACATTATACGCCCATTGACCATGCGGTATGGCGTTATGTAATGCGGCAGAATTATAGCTACCTTAAGGATGTTGCTTATTATCCATACATTCCCGGCCTGGAAAAAGCAGGTTTAACTATCGAGAAGATACCCCATTTACAGGAAATGAACGATGCGCTTGCCAAAATTGGCTGGGGTGCTGTTACCGTTGATGGTTTTATCCCCCCGGCCGCTTTTATGGAGTACCAGGCTTACCGTGTTTTGGTTATTGCTGCTGATATACGCCAGTTAAAACATATTGAATATACACCAGCTCCGGATATCATCCACGAATCGGCAGGGCATGCACCCATCATCGCCGACAAGGACTATCATGAATATCTTAGCTATTTTGGTTCTATCGGCGCCAAAGCGATGTTTTCGGCCCAGGATTTTGAATTGTATGAAGCCATAAGGGCATTATCCATATTAAAAGAAATGCCCGATGCGGATGAGGCCGAAATAAAAAAAGCAGACGAATTGGTTGCCTATCGCCAGGAAAACATGGGCAAACCGTCCGAAATGTCGCTACTAAGCCGACTGCACTGGTGGACCGTTGAGTATGGCCTTATCGGCACACTCGAAAACCCTAAAATTTATGGGGCAGGTTTATTGTCATCTATTGGCGAAAGTTCGAGCTGCATGGATACTGGTATCAAAAAGTTACCATATACCATCGATGCTGTAAAATACACCTACGACATTACAAAAACACAGCCGCAGCTGTTTGTTACGCCAACGTTTCAAAACCTGATAGATGTGCTCGAAAACTTCGCCAATACCATGGCATTCAGGGTTGGCGGCGGTTATGGACTGCAAAAAGCCATCGACAGTAAAAATACATGTACGGCAGTTTATAGCTCGGGGCTACAGGTATCAGGTACTTTTGCCAGCTTTTTAAAGGATGAAAACAATAACCCTGTGTTTATTAAAACAACAGGCGCTTCGGCATTAGCGATAAATAACAAACAAATAAGCGGGCATGGCAAGGATTATCATCGTGACGGGTTCAGTTCGCCGGTTGGGAAGTTAAAGGGACACGTGACATTATTGGAAAACTTGACGGTACCTGAACTAAATTATTTCGGCATTGAAGAAGGAAAAGAAGCGACGTTAGACTTTGAAAGCGGTATAACAGTTAACGGCCTGGTGAAAAAGATATTTTCGTCCAACGGAAAAACCCAACTTATCACTTTTGATAATTGTACTGTTAAAGATGAAGGCGGTGTGTTATTATTCGACCCTTCGTGGGGTATTTATGACATGGCTGTGGGTGAAAACATCACATCGGTTTTTTGCGGCGCAGCCGATAAGGACGCGTTTGTTGAGATTGCCTATAAATCAAATACCGGTACACACCACACCACCTATGATTTCAACACTTTAGAACTCCATAAGCTATACCAGCAGGTACGCAACCGCAGGCAAAATGGCGGCGATTATGGCTTTTTAGGCAATGTTTGGTTTATGCTGCAAAAAAATCATCATGACGACTGGCTTTGCGCATTAGAGATATTAGAAATACTGGAGCATGAAGAAATTGAACCGCGAGTGGCGGCAGAAATAAGGACATTCCTTCAACAAAAGGCAGCTAATGAGCATGAATATAAAAAACTGATCAGTGACGGATTTTATTTAATAAAGCACCCTGTTGAGCAAAAATTGGTGGTTTAAAGATTATAAATCTATAGACTTCAATATTTTTAGTAATCTTTCTGTGTCTACCGTAGAATGTTCAGATTTGTCATAAATCGATGCTAAATAAACAATTTCATTCTTTAGTAACACGTAAGTAATTACCCGTGCGCCGCCGCTTTTTCCTTTGCCTTTGCTGGATATAGCCAAACGGATTTTAAACAGATTTTTGCCCAAAGGCTCCCCAATAGTTGGTTTTAATTCAAGATCATCAATTAGCGTGGCTAAATCTTTATTTATAGAGGGATATTTATTAACTAAACGTTTTAATTGCTTTTCAAAATCCGGCGTATATCTAACCTCAACGGCCATGGATCAGATTTCTTGCATTTTTTAGTTTCTGGCCACCCTCTGTATCTTCTTTAATAGCTTTAATTGAAGAAGCAAATTCATCGAACAACTGTTCAGTATTTAAACGTTTTTGTATTTCTTCCCAGTCGGCTATAGGGACTAATACGGCTGTTTTCTTTCCTTTTTCGTTGGTAACAACTTGAACACTCATAATACAAAATTAACAGATTAATTTAAAAAAGTATCCTATTTAGCAAAAATTGGTAGTTTAGCCTAATTAAAATTTCAATATAAATTCCTCCGCCTGAAGCGGAGGTTAGGGGGCTTATGAACATCATTATAACAGGCGCAAGCAGCGGCGTGGGATTTGAAGCAGCGCTGGAGCTAATTTTATCGGGTAAACACAAAGTAATAGCATTAGCCCGGTCGCAGGATAAGCTGGAAAAGCTGTTGGAGATAGCACATGGCTTAAACCCGCAGGCAGAGATATATGCACTTGCTTTCGACATTGTGCACGATGACTATACCGACCTACAGCAATTCATAAAAAATAATTTCGATAACCGGGTTGATGTACTGATCAATAACGCAGGCGTACTTATCAATAAACCATTTGTTAAACTAAAGGAAATGGATTTTATTGAAATGCTGCAAAGCAATTTCATTGGCCACGTACGGATGATACAGGGAGTGGTGCATTTAATGCCGCAAGGATCGCATATCGTAAACATTGGCAGTATGGGCGGCTTCCAGGGCAGCGTTAAATTCCCTGGTCTGTCTGCTTATTCGGCAAGTAAGGCCGCATTACATACTTTAACCGAATGCCTGGCGCTTGAACTGGCCGAACAGGAAATAAAAGTAAACTGCCTGGCATTAGGCTCGGCGCAGACGGAAATGTTGGAGCAAGCTTTTCCTGATTATCAGTCGCCGGTTTTGGCTTTTGAAATGGGTAAATATATTGCCGATTTTTCGATAACCGGCCACCGGTTTTTTAACGGAAAGGTTTTGCCGGTGGCTGTAAGCACCCCTTAAAATATTATTTTGTATTGTGCCGATAATATATTTAAATTTATATATCATGATGCTGGCTGTATCAATACTATGAAAATAGATGCAAGGCTTTCTTTTCTCTTCGATCAATCAAACGACTTTTTTTGTGCAATAGACAAGGACGGCGTAGTTTTGCATACAAATAATGCCTTAAGAAAGACGTTGGGATATAATGAACAGGATATAAACGGCAAACATGCCAATGAATTTTCTCACCCTGCCGACCTCGAAAGAAGAAATGGATTACTAAGTAAGTTAATTGCCCAAAAAGAAATCACAGATTATGAGAGCCGCATCAGGGCGAAAAATGGCAGGTATTATAATATTAAGTGGTCATTTGGTTTAAGCCCTGACGAAGATATTGTATACGCTGTGGGTATTAATACAATTTCTGAATTAAATGAGGCTAATAAACCCAGGGTTAATGACAACATCCAGCACATTATCCAAAGCTTTAACGAAGGTTTTTTCATTATCAACAGTAACTGGCAAATCACCTCGTTCAACCCTGCATTCCTGGCTATTACCGGGCTAACTTCGGAGCAGCTTAAAGATAAAAATTTCAGGCAATTGAATACGCTCGGCATATCAGCCGGCGTTATGGCCGAACTCGAAGTAGCTTTCAATAGCAGTGTTGCCAGCCATGTGCAATATTTTAATACTTATTTTAACAGGTGGCTGCGTTTAAACATCTATCCCTATAAAAACGAGGTTACTGTATTGGTAAGGGATATAACCAACACTAAAGTGCAGCAGCTTATTTTGGCGCTCGAAAAAAATGTACTCGAATTAAATGCATCTTCCTCTTATTCATTGTCTCAAACAATTAACGGATTGCTTATAGGCATTGAAGACATATTTCCGGATATGATATGCTCGGTGCTTGAAGTTGATGAGGCCCAGGAAAAAGTTTATCACCTTGCCGCGCCAAGATTACCTACCGAATATTGCGATATTATTAACGGATCGCCGATAGGTCCTAAAACCGGCTCATGCGGTACTTCGGTTTACCACCGCAGCCAGGTTATTGTCAGCAATATTGAAACCGACCCGTTATGGGATGATTACAGGGAATTTGCCCTTCCTTATGGGTTAAAAGCCTGCTGGTCGACCCCTATCATAAGTTCCCACAGCTCGAAGGTATTGGCTACTTTTGCTGTTTATTATACCACAGCACGCGAGCCTAAGGATGATGAGCTGCAAATGATTGAGCGAACGGCAAATATCCTGCGGATATTAATTGAGAATAAAAAGAACCAGGATCATGTAAAAGATCAAAACCTAAGGCTACAGGAAATTGCCTCAATCAGCTCGCACGACCTCAGAAGGCCGGTAGCCACTATCTTAGGCCTGGTTAATTTATTTGATCGCAGGAACCTTGATACCCCATTGAACAGGGAGATAGTAAGCCACCTCGAGATTACTGCCCAGGAACTTGATGCGGTGATACACGCTATAGTTGAGAAAACTGTTTATTTGAATAATGAGGGGTTGTAGGTTAAATCCTCCATATATTAAACAACGCAACTACTTTCTTAAAAACCACCAAAAAATAAAGGTTGTTGAGCAAACATCAGCTATAGCGAAAAAAAACATCCATTTAATATTTTCCGTCCTGCTTTCGGCCATATCTTTATGAAGTTTTATGTTGCCTTCACCCATCTCTTTGCGAAAATTTGAAAGATCATTTCCCATTTCTTTGCGCAAATTTGAAAGATCAACTCCCATTTCTTTGCTCAAATTTGAAAGACCATTGCCCATTTCTTTGCGAACGTTTGCAATATCGTCCTTGGTAGCTAATGTTTTAATGGTTGTTTCGACAGATCGTTCTATTATTTTTTTAAGAATAACAATATTATCGCCAGTGTCGCTCCAACCTGCCCAACCCCAAAAATAAACATCCATTTCATCATATCGCCAATTTTATTGCTAAGATCAAGGTTTACCTTTGCAAGGTCATCCTTCGTTGCTAATGTTTTAATGGTTGCTTCCACGGATCGTTCTGTTTTATTATCAATGTATTTAAACATGGCCTCGGTTGTATCATTACCAAGTTTTTCGGTTAATAGCCTGTATAGTTGGGCTGTTTCTTTTGCTTCTAAGTACATAACAAATATAATGATTTGGTTTTTATTTTTAATTCTTTCGGTTGATTAAGTTGATTGAGTGAGTGGTTGATTAAGGTAAAAAGGTTATCATGACTAACTAACTTAATCAGCTTAATCCAACCCAATCAACCACTCACCTACCCGCAACTACCCCCTGCCACCCAGCTTAATAAATTCATTCACCACTACTTCGCATACATAGCGTTTAATACCGTCTTTATCCGTGTAGTTGCGATTGGTTAGTTTGCCATCAACGGCAATTGAATCACCTTTTTTAAGGTCTTCTTCGGCAAATTTGGCCTGGTTTCCCCATAGCACTAAATTGTGCCATTGGGTGTCGGTCACTTTTTCGCCTTTGTCGTTTTTGTAGCTTTCGCTGGTTGCCAGTGATAAACGGGCCACCTTTTTGTTGCTGTCAAGGTTTCTTACATCTGGGTCCATACCCAGGTTGCCTACAAGGCGTACGCTGTTTCTTAATGAGTTCATGTTGTTAAATTTTAATTATTGTTTTTTTAATTGACGATACAAAGGTGGCAGCAGCAAAATAATTTACCCGGTTAATAACCATTTACAGTCGACAATTTCCGTTTGCAACCGTTTGTAAACGGGTAATATTTTATCTATCTTTAAAAAATGAATGAAGAAAAGGTATGCCTTGATTGCGGCACTGTGCTGCATGGAAGGGCTGATAAAAAATTCTGTAACGACCTTTGCCGCAATAATTATAACAACCAGCTAAACAGCGACAGTTATAACCTGGTGCGTAACGTAAACAACATCCTGCGCCGTAACCGCCGTATACTTGAAGAATTAAATCCCGGCGGGAAAACAAAAACTACCCGCAAAAAGCTGGCTGCAAAAGGGTTTGATTTTGAATACCATACCCGCACCTATCAAACCCAAAACGGCAAAACCTACTATTTTTGTTATGAGTACGGCTATTTGCCGCTTGAAGGCGATGAGGTTTTATTGGTGAAAAGAGAGGCGGAGTGATTTGGGATTTCGGATGTGCGATTTCGGATTTATTTGAGTGTCGGATGTCGGAATTTCGATTTTTCGCGTTGTGTTAATTTTTCAGGGATGCTCAAGAGGGCTTCGCCGTTTCGGAATTATTTGTATTTCCCGTTGGTTCCCAAAGCTATCCCACAGTCAAAATCCGAAATCCAACATCCGAATTCCAAAATTCAAACTATCTTTGCACTCAAATGATTATCCACCAATTTTACGATAAAGGTTTATCGCATGCTTCGTATGCAGTGATCAGGACAGGCAAAATGATCGTCATTGATCCAGCCCGCGACCCTCAGCCCTACTATGATTTTGCCGCTCAGCACGATGCTGATATTGTTGGCGTAATTGAAACGCACCCGCATGCCGATTTTGTAAGTTCACATCTGGAAATACATCAAACTACGGGCGCTGTTATTTATACAAGCAAATTAACCGGCGCAGGCTATCCGCATGAAACGTTCGATGATGGCGATACGATACAATTGAATGACATTAAGCTAAAAGCCATTAATACCCCCGGCCATTCGCCCGATTCGATATGTATTTTGGTGGAAGACGAACATGGCAACGAAAAAGCGATTTTTACAGGCGATACTTTATTTGTAGGTGATGTGGGCCGTCCCGACTTGCGCGAAAATGTGGGTAATATAAATGCAAAAAAAGAAGAACTTGCCCGGCAAATGTATCGCTCAACCCGCGATAAGCTGATGAAACTACCTCACAGCGTTACCGTTTACCCGGCACATGGGCCGGGATCGTTATGCGGAAAAAATATGAGCCCGGACCTTCAAAGCACTATCGGCCGCGAACTGCGTGACAACTATGCATTGCAATTAATGGACGAATTAACTTTTGTGAAAACACTCACCGAAGACCAGCCTTTTATACCAAAATATTTTGGCAGCGATGTGGAGCTTAACAAAAAAGGTGCGCCAGCTTTTCATGATAGCATTGAAAATGTTTTGAGGGCAGATGA
>JABDCF010000008.1:0-32415 GCA_013288235.1 Bacteroidota bacterium
TCGCTTTAGTTGTCCCACAGCCACCTTGCCGAAGAGAGGGCCGACCAGCGAAGCGCCTGTCGGGGTGAGTAAACTCTGCGCCATGCATTACGCAAGTGCCGCTCGTAGAGTTTACTCACCCGGTCATCGCTTCGCTTGACCACCTCTCTTTTGCAATCAAAAAAGAGGGGTAAAATATTTTCTTTTAACCAAACACATCAATACTTATTACAAATTTAAGCAGAAAGCCTTGCAACCTCATTTATATTTTCAGTCTCAGTAACTACAACCGGCTTTACTTTAACCTTTGGCTTCATCCCAAATAAAAACCTGGTTAATGCGTAAGGCCGCACCAGCAGGTGATAAATGCCAACGGTGATAAAAAAAGTCATCCCAACGGTATAAATGTATTTTGATAAAATGCTTTCGTTTTGGGTTTGCACAATATAGTAAACCAGTACTACTATTACGGTTTGGTGCAATATGTAAAAAGGGTAAACCGCCTGGTTTAAATAATCCAGCACTTTAGCTTTATAGTTCAGGTATTTTTTGCCGTAGCCAACCAAAGCCAGTACCCAGCCCCAGGCTACTATGGGCTGCAATGTATTAAATAGATGAGCAAAAAAAGCATCGTGAAATGGCCATAGCTCATGGCCGGGCTCAATTTTATTCCATCTTAAATAGTTTAAAAACAGCAGGCTCAAAAAAGCTATCCTTAAAGCAAAGCGGCGGTTACGCTCAAGGCTGTCCATTAATTTAGGTTGGGTTATGCAGATAAAACCTGCCAGCAGGAAAAACAGCCAGTAAAAAAAGTAACAGAGATCGTGCGCAAGATCGTTTGTTTCCGGATATTTTTCGCTTAACAATGCATACCAAACAATGCCTGGCAGGGTAATTAAATATATCCATTTGCCATTTGCCAATGCCGCCAGCTTGTTTTTAAAGCTAATGCTTTTGGCTGATGCCATCCAGGCAAATAACGGTGCAAATAAAATATCGTAAATAAACAAATAGGCAATAAACCATAAATGGTGCCAGCTAAAGCTGCCTTTTGGGTATGGCACAAAATTGAACACTGTTTTATAAAATTGCCAGTAGCTACCTGCGAAACCGCTATTTAACCGCTCCATATAAATTTGCGGCGGCACAATGATAAACATACCAACCAATAGTGGAATGAATAGTCGACGGAACCGTAAACCAATAAAGCTAAGACTGCTGCGACGCTGCATCATAAAATAACTTACCGTGCCCGAAATAAAGAAAAGTAGGGGCATGCGGAACAAATGCAAAAAATAGTTTGATTCCATCATCAAATTGCTGGTTTCGTGGTTTTTTATATGCCAACCCCATTCGGCCACATATGGCATAGCCGAATGAAAGAATAATACACCCAGGATGGATAAAATCCTTAGCCAGTCCAGGTAAGTTTGACGTTGAGTGGTTTCCATTTTTTTGTTTTTTATTTAAAGGAACCACCAATGCGCTGCTTTTTAAAAATATTTTGACCAGCGGGCAGTTTTTGGTGACGACAGGACAACATCGGAAAAGAATTGGTTTTTATATTTGCCCCCGGCTGATCGGATATATCTGATCGTAATAACCTTATGATTTATGAAAACATTATTGTTAACACTTTTCATCAGCTCATCGCTATTAACAACGGCATACTCGCAGATCAATATTGATACCTCAAGCATCGTTAAAAACGACCGCCAGTTATACTCAGTAGTTGTATCCCAGGATGATAAGCTAATTTATGATCAGTATTTTAACGGAAAAAACAGCGGGGTACTTTTCAATAACCAGTCGCTCACCAAAAGCGTGTGCTCGTTATTGATAGGCATAGCCATTGATAAAGGTTATATCAGTTCGGTTGATGAGAAGTTAGTAAAATTTTTCCCGGAATTGAAGCAGGAGACCGATAAACGAAAACAGGATATTACTATACGACAGGTGATGAACCAGGCCTCAGGACTCTGGCATGAGGACTTAACGCGCCTCGGCATTTACCTGAAACTGCCCGACCCTTCAGGATATATCCTTAACGCTCCATTAGTAAGCGAACCTGGCAAAGAGTTCCATTATAATAATGCGGCAAGCCACTTGCTATCAGTTATTATCACCAAAAGCACCGGGATGAGTACCCTGGATTTTGCTAATAAATATCTGTTTGCTCCACTTGGGATAACCGATGTAAAGTGGAACAAAATGAACGATGGTTATTATGACGGCAGCGGGCTTTTAAGCGTACAAACCCACACGCAGGATATGAACAGGATAGGGGCATTGCTATTGCATAAAGGATATTTTAACGGCAAAAGCGTTGTGCCCGAAAAGTGGATAGATCAAATACTGCATCCCACAGTTTTTTACCATACCGATTGGGGCTTCCAGGGATCGACCTATGCGTTGTGCTGGTATCATTTTAATTATAACAATACACCTATAACGTACGGATTAGGCTGGGGCGGCCAGTTTGCGTTTGTTATACCTGCTAAGAAAGCGGTGGTAACAGTGAATGAAGGTATTAGTGATTTTACGGCCGTAAAAGCATCGGTGCTGTTTTTAAGTAAGATATTTCCAATGGTTTATAATGGGCTGAATTGAAGCCAGGAATGCATCAGACTTCCGAAGTTTTTAAAACTTCGGAAGTCTTTCACCTTTCACCTTTCACCTTTTTCACTTATAGCAGCGGCAGATCGAAATAAAATGTAGCGCCTTTCCCTAATTCACTTTCAACGCTTATTTCGCCTTTATGGTTCCTGATGATCTCAGCCGATATATAAAGCCCCATGCCCAGGCCGCTGCTCATATGCGCTTTATCCTCAACCCTGTAAAAACGTTCAAATACCCGTTCTTTTTCCTCATCGGATAGGCCGATGCCATAGTCAGTAACCGAAACCCTGGCATAATTAAAATGCTTTCCTGTTTTTATAGCAACATTTTTATTCTGCTGGGAATATTTTACCGCATTACTCACCAGGTTCATTACTACCTGCTCCAGGCGTTCAGCATTGCCAAACACCAAAAAATCGTTTTCATCTTCAAAGGTAAATTTGTTATCCGGATAAATGTGGCTTGCATTTTCTATACATGTTTTTATCACATCCGATAAATTTACGGCAGAAAATGCATATTCAAGCCTGCCTGCCTGTATCTTGCTTACGTCAAGCAGGTCGTTTATAAGGTGCTGCAATTTATTTATTGCAATATTGGCCTTTGATGCATATTGTTTAACCATGGCTGGGCTCTCTTCTTTTTTATAGGAGAGTATAAGCTGCAAATATCCTTTCACACTTGTTAATGGCGTCCTTAATTCGTGGCTGGCTATACTGATAAACTCATCCTTTCGTTCCATCTCTTTTTTCTGGTCTTCAATATCAGTCGCGGTTCCTGCCCAAAAAACGATTTCGCCGTCTTCATTGCGCAATGGTACCGCCCGGCTTAAATGCCAGCGATAGGCGCTATCTTCGCTACGCCTGTACCTGTTCTCTGCTTCAAATACCTCACCTGATTTTAAAGCGGCCAAATACTTGTCCAAGGTGTTCCGCAGGTCATCCGGGTGTATAACTTTTTCCCAGCCATTTTGGACAGTTTCTTCGTTGCTAAGCCCTGTATAGCTATACCACTGCTGGTTATAATAGTTTACCTGGCCATCAGGCAAGTTGGTCCACGTTATCTGCGGGATATTATTTGCCAGGTGTTTAAAATGTTCGCGGCTCAAAAACAGTTCATTGGTCCTGTATTTTACAATATCCTCCAGCTCGTTATTTAGTTTTTCGGTGGCCGAATGGGCATCCGCTAATTGCTCATTTTTTATTTTAAGTTGTTTTTCAGCGTCTTTAAGTATGGTTAGGTCTGTAAGTATAAGGCTCAGGGCAAGCCCCTCGTCAAGTTCAAGCGTATTGCACGATAAAAGGGAGGGTACTAATTCCCTGTGGCAATTTAAAAGTTCAATCTCTTCCTTACAATCTTCTTGCCAGCCATGATTAATCAGCTCCCTGAATTTGTTTTGGTGGGATGGGGGAATAAAAGTATTAAACGATAAACCGATGACCTTTTCAAGCGACATGCCGATCATATCAGCAAAGCGCGAATTACAGTAAAGGATAAGCCCTTCGCGGTTTATGGTGACGGCGCCTTCATTCATCTTTTCAATAAATACCCTGTAGGTTTGGTCGGCAGTTTTAAGAGTAAACAACTGATGTTTGCCATCACTGTTTACTATAAGCGCATCAACCTGCCCCGTTCGGATGGCTTCAATGGCATCGTTGGCTTCGTCCAGCCGCATCCGCAGTTCGTCGTTTTCGTTTAATAACTCTTCATATGTTATTCTTACCTGTTCCATAACATTATTTAGCCGGCAAACTGAGGCTCCTGAGTACTTTTTCAATATCAGACATATCCCCGATCATCCGCTTTTGTGGCAAGGGGGATTTTTTTATCAATAAAGGTAAGGCGATGATCTGCTCGCTTTCCGCTATAAATGGCTGCTGGTAAACATCCACTATTTCCAGCTCATATTTCCCTTTCAAATGGGTTTCGCAAATTTCCTTTAAATTCGAAATTGCCCGCGTCGAGTTTGGCGATGCGCCAGTTACGAGCAAACGCAACACATAGCTCCCACCGTCCTTATCTTCATCAAATTCATGTGCCTGTCGTAACTCACTCATAATTAGTCAATATTAAAAGGGCGTATATTTAAACCTACCAAAACCTTTTCCTCGTTGGATAAGTCGCCGATTATTTTGCGTATTGGCTCGGGTACTTTGCGTACCAGCGTGGGTATAGCAAAAATCTGGTCGCCTTCGGCCAGTTGGGGTTGCACCAACAGGTCTATTACCTCAATTACATACTGTCCCTTTAAGTGTTCTTCACAATATTTTTTCAAATTAGCCAAAGCGGTAACCGACTTAGTCGTTTTACCGGCTACGTACAGTCTCAGCTCATAAGGCGTTGCTATAGTTTCCATTTATCTTTTCTCCTTTTTCTTGACCGTATCTTCCTGCCCGCGCCGCAATCCCGTTATTTTCTGACGATTGCTCTCCTTTATTTTTTTAACCAGGTCTTCCTGGACGTATATCCTGTTAAGCTCCTCTTCGGCCGACTCGAATTCCGATTGCAAACCTGCAATCTTTGCTTCCAAAACCTTTCGTTTACGGTCAATTTCCCGGTTTTTCAACTCGATTGCGCTGTCGCGGAGTGCAATTTCGGTTTGCTCCTGCAATTTTTGTGCCTCTCTTGCCGAGCCGGTTAAAATGCCTTCGGGGCCAAGATAAACATCCACCAGGTCAATCCCTTTGTCGGTAATTATGAACTCCCTTACCTGGTTGGAGTGTTTCATCCCCCGTGATTTCATGATATACATGCCCCTGTTGCGCTCCCCGTTAAACTCAATATCTCTCACCGAAAGCCAGGTGTCCACTAATGAAGACACCCCCTCATCAGTTTGCTCATTAATTACAGTATTTAATGACAGGGCGGTAAACATTACTGTTAATTGTTCTTCTAACAGAAAATCTATCAGCCTTATCAGCATGCTCTTTACTTCACTAACCGACCCTATTGTGACCAGGTTGGTAATCGGATCGAGAATAACGACATCGGGGTCAAACTTTTTAATAAGCTTATGCATGGCCACCAGATGCTCTTCCAGGCCATGGAGGGTAGGCCTTGATGCATGAAATTTTAACAAACCTTTATCCAGGTGTTTTTGCAAATGGATATCGATGGATTTCATATTACGGATGATCTGGTTTGGCGATTCTTCGAAAGCGAAATACAGGCAGCGCTTTTTTTGATTGCATGATTCGTTTGCCAGACAGGCTGCGATACTTGTTTTCCCTGTACCCGCAGTACCCGAAACCAGGATGCTGCTCCCTTTAAAAAAGCCCTTGCCCCCCAACATATTATCAAGGGCCGGGATGCCCGAAGGAATCCTTTCGGACGATACTTCTTTTTCCAGCTTTAACGAAGTTACCGGTAATACGGATATGCCGTCCTCATCAATTAAAAAAGGATACTCGTTGGTGCCATGTACGGTGCCCCTGTATTTTACAATCCTTAGGCGCCGGGTTGATATCTGGTTGATGACACGGTGGTCAAGCAGGATAACGCAGTCGGAAACGTATTCTTCCAGCCCCTGCCTCGTAAGTGAAACCCCATGGCCACGTTCGCCGGTTATTATAGCTGTAACGCCTTTTTCTTTTAACCAGTGGAATAGCCTGCGTAGTTCAGCACGTAATATGGCCTGGTTTGATAAGCCTGAGAAAAGGTTTTCGATGGTATCCAGTACCACCCGCTTAGCGCCGATACTGTCAATGGCATAGCCTAATCTTATGAACAGGCCGTCGAGGTCATATTCGCCGGTTTCTTCAATTTCACTGCGGTCAATGTGTACATAGTCTATTTTTATCTTTTTATCAGCCTGCAGTTTATGGAGGTCGAAACCGAGGGAAGCCACATTCATTGCCAGTTCTTCGCTTTTTTCTTCAAAAGCCATAAATACCCCCGGTTCATTAAACTCTAAGGCGCCCCTTGTAATAAATTCGAGGGATAATAGCGTTTTGCCGCAGCCGGCCTCCCCGCATATAAGCGTAGGCCTGCCTTTGGGTATCCCTCCCTGGGTAATTTCATCCAGGCCGGTAATACCAGTCGGGGTTTTTGGTATTTGTGGATAAACAAAATTTCTTTTTTCTTTTTTTCGTTCTTTAGCCATGATAAAGGTTCAAAAGTTTAATACGCTTTTACAGCAAAAGTTTAAGCTGGTTTTTAATAAAAGTTTAATAATAACGATCTGCCTGAAATTGTTTTAAACGAAGATGAAAATAAATAAATTGTTACAAATGAAAGCAGCATTAAGCTGTCCTGCTGAAAACCAAATAGGCCAATAAACTTAATAATTAAATATTTAATAAAAAAAGGGCATAACCTACAAAGGGAAATCGCGCTTGACTTTTTTATTTAGCATTCCCGGTTCATAGGATAAATGCTCCCTATCCGGGATTGCCCGCTGTTAAAGGGCGACCACAAGGGATCGCCCCTACTTCCCGGCCACTCTTGTACTAAAACTTATATGTCACGCCCGCTCCAAATACCTGCCGCACCTGTAGTGCTTCATGATAAGTAGTTGCAAGGGGGTCCGAAATGAGTTCAAGCCCCGCATTTACAGTTACCAGCTTGTTTACCTTCATAAAAAGGTTGGCCGAATAGTCCATATAAATATTTCCTGGCTGCTTAATGTAGTTTGAATAGAGTTTTAAAATATTTTCGAACGAGATGTTTTTAGCAAGGTCGAACTTATAGTAAGCATCAAGCGAAGCGCCAAACTCAAAAAGGGTATGACTGCCCGGCGTTACGCCAAACGCACCGGCAGATGAAAGGGAATCATTTTGAACAAAAGTAATACGCGCAGCCAGCGGCGAAAAGTTTACCCTGAAATTATCCGATTGTTTATAAGCAAAACCAGGCCCGAATGTTAAATATGCAGGCGCAAAAGGCGCAGATATTAACGTACGGTTGTTAGATGCATCGTATGAGTACCCGTTGGTAAACTGCGACTGAAAGTTAGCATAAAAGGTGTACAGCCAAAATTTTGCAGCCTTGTAGCCAAGCAAGCTATTTAAAATTGCCCGGTCGTCATTCTTTCTCCATCCTAAACCCACCTGGTCGCTTAAGCCATAACCCAGGATAACTTTATTGTCCCAGCTCCAGTTGCCTTTTTTGTAATCAAAGTCATAATCGAGAACAAGGTTTATGGCAGCTGAATTAACACCACCTGCGGCCCAGTTTGAAAAGGAGCTTTGGCTGATAAGCAGCGTGTTTTGCCCGTGTATTTTCCAGGTGGTATCTTTTTTCGCGGTATCTTTAACAGTAGTAGTTTGTGAAAAGCCAGCCAGGCTGATGCATAATAAAAATAAAAGGGGTAGTGTTGTTTTCATAAAATGGGTGTTTTAATTATTTATCAAATCACAAAGCTACAAAATCATTTCAGATAGATGAAGTAAGCCCCCACCTAAACCAGGGAAATTGCGTTTAACTTTTTTAGCGTGCTTGATTCATCGGATAAATAATTTCCAGCCGGGTTCGCCCGCTGTCAAAGGGCGACCACAAGGGATCGCCCCTACACATCCTCCCCATTTATCACAATATTATTAAAATTGGCCTGCCAATGTCAAAAATCATCAGTAGGGGCGAACCCTTGTGGTCGCCCCCGTGAGCCTATGTGTTTCTTTAGCGACAGATCATTTTAGAAGCAATTTCCCTGCCACCTGAACGGCGAAGCCTTCATGAACACCTTAAAAAAACAATAATGACGTGAATAATCCTCCCCCGGTTGGTGAGGACTTTATAAAAAGTCAGGTGCAGCTAAAGTCTCCCCAACCGGGGGAGATTTAGAGGGGGCTGCAAAAACCGCGTTTTAACGATGTATTTTTCAAAAATTATACACTAAATTTACCCTGCCAATTGAAAGCCCGCAATGGGTATAACTTTATACACAATTAAATTATTTTACCGCTACGCTCAGCTTTCGCCGAAAATATTTCGTTCTCATTAAATAAACCAATAGTTAACAAACCGGGATTGATTACCATAATAAACCAACTATATGTCACAAAATTTATTTTTCAGTAAAGACAGCGAGGTAACGCCCGCTAACCTCGGTGAAGCCATCCAACAGGCCATTGAAATTGAGATCGCCACCATCCCCGTTTACCTTTACACCTATTATTCTATCAACCGCGTACCCGACCAGGATACTATCAGCGGTTCACTGGTACAGGAACTGGTAAAAAAAGGAGTGCCTGTTAAGGAAGCAAGCGAAAAGGCGCTTAAATTGTCGGCCGAGATCATGGTGTATGCCAATAAGGCCGGGGCGCTGATCATGAGTGTAGCTATTGAAGAAATGCTGCATATGGCGCTATCGTCAAACGTGAAACAGGCGCTTGCCGGGATGCCCGAACTGGTAGGCAAATCGCCAAGCGTATGGCCCGCCTGCCTGCCTGGCCACGAACCGGAGTTTCCCATCAACAGGGACAAATTTTCGCTTGACCAACTGATGACTTTCCTGAAAATTGAAAGCCCCGACCCATTGCCCGACCCTAAATTATTAGCGGCGCCGCTTCCATATAAAACAATAGGGCTTTTTTATCTGATGATAATAGAATGTATTCAAAATAACGAGCTTTCGTACAATACGCATTCGCCACAGCTGCTACCAAATAATGGTTATTACGCTCAAAATAACATTGATACCGTTTATTACGATAAAGACCATAAGCCCCATTTCACAAATGCACCCGATAGCGGCGACCTTTTGTATGTACGCGACAGGGACTCGGCCATACATGCGCTCCATTGTATTATTGAGCAGGGCGAAGGTTTCCAGGGTCAGGGGTTTACACCGGATGGCGGAGTAGATTGTGGAATAGTGCTACCAGCTGATTATGATGATTTCGATAAAAAAGAACTGTCGCATTTTGAAAAGTTTGCGCAGATATATTGCCACTATAAAACCCTGGAAGATAAATTTAACGGGCTTGGCATAGGCAAAATCGATATCAGCAAATATTTTGTTGTTAACGTGCCTTTAAACCCTTCAACAGCTCACTATCCTGACCACATAAGGCCGGTATCTGATTTTTTGAATGGGGTGTACACGTATTTATTCGTGATGGTGGAGAATTGCTACAGGCAGGCGGGCAACACACAGTACGAGATATTCATGTTCGGCGTGCATAAATCAATGATCTTTATCCTTAATTCTGTTTGCGGTGATATCATGAAGCTTACCTATAAACACGGTGAGCAGGTGTACTATGCAGCGCCAACTTTTGAGGATTATCCTTTTGGCTTACTATCAAGCCCAAAATCACAGCTGATAGACCTTTATACTGCTGCTGTGGCCGCTTACCCGGCCATCAGCTACCTTGGTCAAAGGGTTCAGGATTTGCCCGATGTACCATTGCAAAACCACGGCGAATTTTAAAGGAATAAACGAAACAGATAACAATTAAAAAACTGATATTATGGCTATTATAAACTATAATCCAAATTTAACACTTTGCGGCGGTACGCCACCAGCTCCTGCGCCTGCTCCAGGCGCTGCTGCCCCGGTTGCAGCCACCCCTTCAGTGGAGCTTCACGTTTGCATGGGGTTAAATGCCTGTAAAGGACACGACCGTAACGGAACAAATAATTGCGCAGGCACGGGCTATTGCGCTACAGCCGAACAACATAATTGCCAGACATTAAATAATTGCCGAGGGCAGGGCGGTTGCGGCCTTTACGGCGATGCCGAGCAGCAAATGGTTCCCGGCGCCAACGAATGCGCATGGCAGGGTAGCTGTGCCGTACCTATCCAGGCCGAACGTTATAGCACCCTCGGCGACAACGTCAAAAAAAGCGTATGGCTGCTGGCCCGCAAACTATTTGAAGAAAGAATGAAGAAAGCAAAAAGGGTTGTTGGCCCGGCGCCGTTTAAATGCGGCCCCCCGCAAAACTGGCTTATATCCGTACTTGGCTCCTATGATTCATGTGGTAACAGCGGCGATAAACGTTGCTCATTTGGGTTCAATAACCCCGAAGACCATGCTGAAGTGCTTTGTAAAGGGAAGAAGGAATGATTTCGGAATTTAGATTTTCGATTTCGGATTGTTTTATTTCGGAATTTGGATTTTCGAGATCTTTAACAAAGAGTGAAGTTCAAGTCCTCTCCTTTGGAGAGGATTTAGGTGAGGCCAGATGGTGATTTCGGATTTCGGATTTTCGTCCCGATAGCTATCGGGATCGAAATGTTTGTATGGTGTATAAGTAAAAGGAATGGACGGAAACAAAGACAAATACAGCGATACAGTTAAAAACCTGCCCAACCCGGGTCTTGGCTTGGGGTTGCGAAGCAAACATTTTAACTATATCCTTGAGCATAACCCGGCTGTTGATTGGTTCGAGGTGATCTCGGAGAACTTTATGGATTCCGGTGGCAGGCCGCGCCATGTGTTGAGGCAGATCGCTGAAAAATACCCTGTTGTAATGCATGGGGTATCGCTTTCTATCGGCAGTACCGATCCGCTGAACTGGGAATATCTTACAAAATTAAAAAACCTTGCCCATGAGGTAAAACCTATTTGGATAAGCGACCATTTATGCTGGACAGGCGTAAACAGTTTGAATACGCACGATTTGTTGCCGGTGATATTGAATGAAGAATCGTTAAAACATATCTGTAACCGTATTAACCAAATACAGGACTTTTTGGAACGCCCTGTTGTTTTCGAGAACCCAAGCACCTACCTAACTTTCAAACAATCCACAATTGCCGAATGGGATTTTTTACGCTACATGTCCGAAGAAACTGGCTGCGGCTTATTGCTTGATGTGAATAATGTATATGTATCCGCTTTCAATAATGATTTTGACCCGGTACACTACATCCATCAATTACCGCACGATCGTATCGTGCAAATGCATATTGCCGGACACCAGCATTGCGGCACCCATATCATCGATACCCACGACAGGAACGTAGTAAATGATGTATGGAACTTGTTTAACTTAGCCTGGCAACTAACCGGCGGTGTAGCTACATTGCTTGAATGGGACAGCAATATCCCCGATTTTGAAGCCTATCATGCAGAGCTGTTGAAAGCAAAACAATATATGAGCGGTTTGGCGGGAATTAATGATATTGCTGAAAAACTGCCGGACGAAGAAGCCGCAGTTTCAAACCCGGTGGATTTTTTGGTGAGCGATATTTTGGGATAAAGCCCCCTCTAAATCTCCCCGCCTGCTGGCGGAGAGACTTTAGCTGCATCTGCGCTCTTTTTTAAGTCCTCTCCAACCGGTGGAGGATTTAGGTGGGGGCTTTACGCGTGTTTAATAAATTATAATCAATGGATGAAACCAACTTTTCGTTAACACAACTGCAAAACTGGATGCAGGGCATGCTGATACAGCATGTGCCTGTATCAACTGAATTGGTTGAGGTAAGCCAGGTTGTTAATGCATCGAAACGGTTAAGCGCTGTAAAGCATTTGGATATTTACCGGCAGAGTTATATTGCCCGGCTGCGGGCTTGTATGCAAAACCAGTTTGGTGCATTGGCCTATGCGCTGGGCAACGAGCTTTTTGAATTATTTGCCGATCAGTACCTTGATGCCAATCCGTCCGGCAGTTATACCCTAAACACGCTCGGACAAAAATTCCCGGCATTTCTTGAACAAACCCGGCCTGATGCGGGCGAGGAGGAGAAAGAGACATGGCCCGATTTTATGATAGAGCTTGCCGGATTTGAATATGCACTATCAGAAATATTTGATGAACAGGCAATTGAAAACAATACTACCCCAACTAATGACGCGCCTGATGAATTATTAAAACTTACCCCGGTTTTTCACTTGTTCCATCACCGTTTTCCAATCTGTAATTATTACCTGGAGTTTAGCCAGGGCAAGGAGCCAGACTTGCCATTCCCCGAGGAAAGCTTTTGCGCAGTTACGCGCCGTGCCTGTAAACTGGGCTTGTTTAACATCCGGGGTGCGCAATACTATTTCCTGTTGAATATGCAGCAGGGTAGTACAGTTGAAGAGGCAAAAGGCGAACTTGTTAAAACCTTCAATTTTAGCAGGACGGAACTGGATAAAGTTTGGATTGACTGGCGGCGAAATTTCATTGCTTCTGGTTTTTTCTGTTTAAAAGAAGCTGATAAGTTTGGCAAATAAGCTAAAATAAATAGTCAACGCGGGCTATGAAGGTTAGGTTGTTATTAAAGACTTCCGAAACTTTTTGAGGCTTCGGAAGTCTTTAATGCAGTATCTATTTTATCCTGTCCTGCACCTTTTTGGCCATGGCCAGGTGGTCTTCAATTTTTGGCAGCGTTTCGCCTGCGAAGTTTTTGGTATCGCTTTCAGCAAGGTTTTTGTAGGCGTCTTTATAATTGCTTACTGATGTTTGGTGTCCGGTTACGATGGCATCGATATATTTTTTGTCGAAATTGGCGCCGGTTAATTTACCCATATCCTGCAAATCTTTTTGATGATCGGCATTTATGGCGGCCGGTAATGTAAAGTTTGCGCTCGCAGCTATAGCATCAATTTTATTGTTTATAGCCGTATGGTCATTAACCAGCATAGCAGCAAGGTTCTTTACGTCTGTGTCAAGTCCATTTGTGGCCGCCAACTGCGATAATTGTATTTCATACATGCCCGATTCATAGCTTTTTACAAGGAATTTGGATGCATCTTCCTGCAGCGTTTTTATAGCTTTTAAAGTTGAATCGGAGACAGCAGCTTTTCGCGCCGAATCACTTTTATCAATCTGTTTTTGATTTGCCGAATCTGCGACAGCTGTGCTGTCTTTTGGCCCCGAATGGCACGAGAAAAATAGCATAGCCATTATGATAGAAAGAAAAGGCCAATACGTTTTGATTATTGTTTTCATGGTAGTTAAGAAATTGATTTATAATTGTTTAAAACAAATAAATCAACCTTAATGTTTCACCGGACGGTCATTTAGTTTTATTTGCAATAATAGGCTTAATGTTTGGAAGTTTGTTTTAAGAAGAAATGGACGTTGAAGAAGAGCGTAGTTTTTAAGCAATAATTGAACTATTATATTAACCCGTGAAGACTTAGTTTTTAAAAAGTAAGTCTTTATCAAGTCTTGTTTTTTGCGCCAGCATTTACGTTAGGCTTGGAGATATTAGGGTTAACACGTTCCCTAATCATTTGATTAGGAGGGAGCGCTGGTTTTTTTACGATTTGATTTGCCATCGTTTACTGGTTTTAAATTTAAGCGTTCTATGATGTCTTTATTGTAAATACCCTAATGTTTTATAAGCAGACCTCACTTCATTTTGAAATTTAATATAGGAAGGTAAAACTTCCAATTTCTTTAAGTCGATTTTTTGTCCAATAGGCTGATAAAGCTCAGAAATAGTCAGTTCTCTTCTACGACGTTTAACTAAATCAGCACGTGCAATTCTTATTGCCTCCACAATGGCAGCTTTAGGATTGGCTATAGATTCGGGTTTTTGAATAATTCCTAATTCGTTATCTGATTTTGTGGTGCCAATTTCATCTTTTAATAGTTCTTTATCTGCCAGCATCCAAGCCTCTGTCATACAAATCGGAATAATTGCTACAAGATTCTTGCAGATGTTTTCCAGGTTATTATTCTGAATTTCCTCAAATGCTGGTGAAATTTTATTTTTAACAACGTCAGCATCGCTTGAATTATCAGCATCAACATGAATACAAAATGCCATAATTCCTTTTTCAAACGCATTTACGCTACAATGAGATATTTGTGATATAAAATCCTCGCCATTTGGCTTCTCGATATACAAAATTGGAGTTATTACTTCAATTTGTGACTTGCATTCATATCCAATTGAAACAAAAGTTCTAATAATTATGTTTTCTAAAAACCTATTATCTGTACTGCCTTCGGTCGTAAACCCAATAATAATCTGGCTCATACATTAATTGCTTCTTCCGCTTCAGCTGTTTTAAGATAATTTTCAACTTCGTTTAAATTCAGTTTAGCCTCGTTAGGATTTGTAAACGGCAAAAGAAACTGTTTTCCAAAAGTTTCTTTGATAATTGGGGAAACCCTGGTGACTTTTAGCTGTACCTTTTTATAATCTATTTCTGTAATTAACGTATTCTGTCTGGATAACCATACTGAAACAGTATTATCGTTCTTCCATTGTGATAAAGAATTAAGCAAAACCGGAGAATGCGTATTAACAATAATTTGTCTAAGGATATCCCCGCCATCGGAAAAATTTATGCTTAAATCTTTTAATAATTTAGCCATGGCTTTAATTCTAAATGGATGAATCCCATTTTCAGGTTCTTCAAAACATAATAATCCGGTAAATTTATCGTCAAATTCCAAAACACACAGTGATAATAATCGTAAAGTGCCTTCTGACAATACGCGGGACGAAAACCATTTTCCATCTTCACCCTTTAGTTTAATGATGTACTGCCTGTTTGCACTGTCGTCAAAAACTTCAACCTCGGTAAATCCTGGTAAAAAGGAGTTGAGTTTTCTTGAAATTTCTTTTAAGGAATAGGGGTCATCTTGTTTAATTCTATATAAAGCCGCAGCTAAATTTTTACCGCTTGATGTAATTTCATCTTTTAATCCGGTATCCTGTCGTGTTGGTTCTCTCAAATCTTCCGGATTTAATTGTAAGAATTGCCAACTACGCATTTCTTCTTTAGCAGCGAATGCATGCTGAAAGTCCACCGAATTTATTCCTCCAAGAACAGTTTGTGAAGCAGCATTGGCGGGTGTTGCTTTTCCTCCATGCCCACCATCCTGGCGGATCTTAATTGCAAATCTATCACCATCAAGTTCAGTCTTTATAAATGGTTCACGCGATCCGCCTGCCCTCAATGTTTTCCATAGTTTCTCTAAATTTTTAGCCTGCTTTGGTAATTGGTCTTTTAACCAAATATCCTCCTCGGTTTTTATTTTTTCTAAACTTTCATGTTTGATAATCAAGGCTTGAAAACCGTGGGTGTTTTTCGAGCGGGCAATATTAAGTCTATACCTCATCCGGGTATTATTTAATTCTGCTACTCCGCCCCAATTATCCGTTACTGTCCTGTTTACAAGCATGTCAACGGTAAACTCCATTTCTGTCGCATAATCGCCTTCTTCCAGTTGAGTAAATAACTCTTCCGGGTTACCTCTTTGTTCACTAAATGCCGTTTTTAAATCTGTTTCAGCTAATCGGGATAGTAAATTTAAAGCATCAAACAAGTTACTTTTTCCTGATGCATTAACACCCGCGATAACAGTCAACGGTGTAAATGCCATCTCAAAATTATAGAATGACTTAAACCCGCTAATTTTTATATAGGTAATCATGGTTTAAAGTTACACTATTATCAAATATGGATTAACAAAATTATTATTCATCACTCATTTCATTAACGTAACACCGTATAAAACATCCCCAACGCTGCAGCACCCATAGCAATAAAAGTTACCCAAAGTATAGTTTTTGAAAGTGCCTTGCTCTTAAATTCGCCCATTATTTTTTCATCGGACGAGATTTTAAGGATTAAAAACAAAAGCGGAACTGCCGCTACGCCATTTAAAACTGCGGCATAAACCAAAGCTTTCACCGGGTCCACGCCAATAAAATTAAGTAGCAGGCCTACAACGGTTGCTGCAATAATTATCACATAAAAGCCACGCGCTTTGTTAAACTTTAAATTTAGGCTTGCTTTCCAGTCAAAAGCTTCCGCAACCGAATATGCCGCCGAACCCGAAAGCACAGGGATGGCTAACAGTCCCAGGCAAATAATGCCAAACGAAAATATAAGTTTTGCTAAAAACCCTGCATGAGGAAAGCTATGCACCAACGGTTCAAGGGCTTTTGCTGCATCGGCTGCTGTATTAATATTTTTCACGCCGCTGCCATGCAAAACAGTTGCCCCAACTACAATAATGCTCCAGGTGGCAAACTCCGAAAATATCATCCCAAAAGTATTGTCCAAACGCATCCTGTGTACGCTCATCCAGCTTATGCGCGGCTTTCCTTTTGTTAATAAATGTTTTTCCTCATCTTCTTCAACTTCCTGCGAAGCTTCCCAAAAAAACATGTAAGGCGAAATAGTGGTGCCAAGTACCCCGGTTATTATAAAAAAGAAGGCGAAAGACAATTCGAAATGCGGCACTATGGAGGCCCTGAAAATTGTTGCCCAGGGCTGCTTTACTATAAACAGTGTTATAGGGTACGCCATCAGCGTTACTGCCAGCCATTTTAAAATTTTTGAATAAACCTTATAATTGGTAAATACCTCCAGCGCTAATATAATGCTTGTGAATATTAGTGTTAATACAATAAATGGCACGGGCACTAATAATTGTGCTGCTGCGGCCATTGCGCCCAGATCGGCGCCCACATTAATGGTATTTGCAACAACAACAAGCCCCACTACACTGTACAAAATGCTTTTGCTGTACTGTTGCTTAACAATAGTAGTAATGCCTTTACCGGTTACTAAACCAATTCTGGCGCATGCTTCCTGAACGGCGGTCATTAAAGGGAGCATCCACAAAGCTGTCCATAACTGCCCATAGCCAAACTGTGCGCCTGTTTGCGAGTAAGTAGCAATGCCTGATGGGTCATCATCTGCTGCACCGGTGACCAGGCCGGGGCCAAGTATGCGCCAAAAACCTTTGATCTTAGCTATCGTCTCAGTGCGTAATTTCATGGGGTAAATCTGTTTGGTTGAAGATAGGCAGTTATATCGTTATAAAAATAAAATATTATTGATTTACCACCTACAATAAATTTTGCCCGGTAATGTTTGGGTAATTATTAATAAATATTTTTGCCGCTTGTGTAAATAGAGCTAATTTTTAAAGTGTTAGTTAGCCTGTCAATTTTTATCGCTGTCACTGTGATAGTTAGGTTGTAGTTAGTGCTTAATTAAATATTAAATATTGAATTTAATTTTATACTTTTAACTTAAGCGCAATTTTACTATTATATATGAGTGTCAATCTGCCGCCTGATTTACCTGAAAATATTTTTCAAACCGTATTTGAAAAATCGCCGGGGTCATTGTTGGTAAAGGCTGATTCGCCGCTATTTACTATATTGGCAGCCAGTGATGCCTACCTGGTAATAACCGCCAGCAACCGCGATACCATTGTTGGCAAAGGTTTTTTTGAGGTATTTCCAGAGGATGAGAGTAAATTTGGTGAGGATGTAAATGCCCGCAATGTGTTTACAAAAGTTATTGAAAGCCGACAAAAAATTGATGTCCCTACCTACAGGTTTGATGTTTATGACCCCATCGCAAAAAATTACGAAATAAAGTATTGGTCGTGCAGTAATACGCCGATTTTAGATGAAAGTAACAAAGTTGCTTATATATTAAATACGGTTGTTGATATAACCGGCGAGGTAAAAGCAAAAGAAGGGGCTATTGAAAGTGAACATCGCTTGCGCCTTGCCACAGAAGCCGCCGCATTGGCCATATGGGACCTTAACTTACTTGACCTATCCTTTATTTATTCGCCCCGGCTTTCCGAAATTTTGGGGCATTCACCTGAAAGCGGTATAACGCTTTCCGAAATACGTAACCAGGTTAATGCCGATGATATGCAAAATATTGTGTTGAAAGCTTTTCATGAATCATTAATTACAGGTAAATATTTATATGAAGTTAGAATATATTGGCCTGATGGGTCTCTGCACTGGGTAAAAACACAAGGCGTGGTTTTACAGGATGAAAAGAGACAACCTGTACGCCTGCTCGGTACCATATTAGACATCACCGAAACCAAAAGGGACGAGATCAGGAAAAATGATTTTATAGCTATGGCCAGTCATGAACTAAAAACCCCGCTTACTTCAATCAAAGCATATATTCAGCTACTTGCACAAAAAATGGCCTCGTCAAATGATAACGTTATTATAAATATGCTGTCGAAAGCTAACCAGCAGGTGAATAAAATGACCGACCTGATCCATGGCTTTCTTGACCTTTCAAAACTTGAACCTGGCAAACTACAGCTCAAAATGCAGGACTTTGATATCAATCAAGTTATAAATGATACCATAATTGAAACAAAGACCACCTCGACGGGACATATTGTTAAATTTGAGGAGCAAGGCCCCATTATTATAAAAGCCGACAAAGAAAAAATTGAACAGGTGGTGAACAACTTTTTGAGTAATGCGATAAAATACTCAGATAAGGGTAGTAAAATATTAGTATCGGTTAAAAAAACAGATGGTGATTTACAGGTTGCCGTTGCCGATGAGGGAATAGGTATTAAGGCTAAAGAACAGGGAAAAATTTTTCAACGATTTTACAGGGTCGAAAATACCAGGATGAAAAATATTTCAGGGTTTGGTATCGGCCTGTACTTATCCAGCGAGATCATACAACGGCATAAGGGCAAAATATGGGTTGAAAGTAAAGAAGGCGAAGGATCAACCTTTTATTTTAGTTTGCCTTTACAGGTTTAAAAAAATGGGTTTAGTTATTGATTATTACATGGGTTAAACAGAACCTGCTGATTGATGAAAATATATTTTATTCATCAAGTATCAATCAGGTATTTTCTTACGTATGGAGTAATGTGCTGTCAAATAATTAGTTTAACGATTTGACCTCGCAAGCAATTAAACTGTTTATTTTCCCGCATATTTTAAATATAAAAAAACTTAAATTTATTTCATGTATAAAAACCGACATTATAAAGGTATTGCTCTTTTGTTTATCGTAATTTTTTCATTTGTCTCCTGTAAAAAAGATTTGCCTGAAACAGGGTCCGTTTTAACCGCTTCATTTAGCAATAACAATGGTACGCTTACTGCAAAAGGCGGGCAAACCGTAACAATAATGGGAAAGAACCTTTTATCAAGCGTGCAAACGCCAACGGTAACTTTAAATGCCCAGCACCTGTATATTGCATATTTGAGTAATGATAGCTTGAAAGTGGTTATACCTAAGTTAATAGGCTCTGGGAAAATTGCTATAACGGCCGGCGGCCAAACTTATCCCGGCCCCGAATTTATCTATCAATACGTTGCTACCGTTACTACCATAGCCGGCACCGGCGATGTGGGCAATAACGACGGCGAGAATAAAATAGCGACGTTTAATTGCCCCTGGGGCATAACTGCCGACCTAAACGGCGACCTGTATATTGCCGATGTGTATAACAGGCTGATCAGGAAGATAACAGCCGCAACTAACCAGGTAAGCAGCATCTCGTTCGGCAGCCTTGATTTTGATTCTCCATATAATATAGCGCTGGATACAAAAAAACACGATCTGTATGTTACTGATTTTAATATTCACCTGGCAAAAATAGCTTCTGACGGAAGCCAATCGGTAATTTATACAGGCGCGGCCACAACTACCGGTATAGCTTTCGGCCCCGATGGTTTTCTGTATATGAGCAATAATAACCTCGGTACCATCCTAAAATTAACCCCCGATGGGCAAACTGTAACCAATTTTAGCTCGGGTATAGGAACACCGCGAAATATCATTTTTAACAGCAACAATACCATGTTTGTTGCCGGGTATAATGTTGCCACTGCATCTGCCGGGATTTTTCAGGTTGATAATACAGGTAACGCAACGTTTGCTTTGCCTGATAAGAGTTTTGGCGGATGGGAGATAGCTGCCGACACCTATGGCGATTTTTATGAAGCCGACCATTTTAATAACGTTATCAGGTTAATTGACCCAAATGGCAATGCCATAACTATTGCTGGCAGTGGCGAGGCCGCCGATGTTGATGGCATAGGCCTTAGTGCATCATTTAATGGCCCCCAGGGCTTAACCATTGATTCAAATGGTAATTTGTATGTTACTACCTATAATTACAATACCAAAGGCGGCAATAAAGTAAGAAAGATAGTGGTTGAATAACGAAGGTTCGCTGCTTAATGCCTTTAGTTAAGGATACCACCATATTTACTATTAATATCGAATAATGAATTTTGAATATCGAACTCCGAAGTTCATTATTCGATATTGGGAGTTCGATATTCGATATTAAATAGTTTTCTCAGAAGCCCCTGCGGGCTAAGCCAATTCATGCCAGGCCATTTGGGGCCTTGTTGAAGGATAACCATATTTAGCCCTGTAAGCTTTTCTTTCGGCGGTAAAATCCCACCAATTTTTTTTGCTGATTGGGTCATTTGCATAGTATACGGCCAGCCAAAACTGATCTTCAACGCAGGGATCTGTCCAGAAACCTTGTTTTTGCTCAAGTTCATTAAACAGGGTAGGGCCGTCTTTTTCAAGCAGGCTATCTAATGAATAATAACCTAATGAGATAAGGTCATCAGCAAATTTTGGCCCTATGGATGGGATACTTTGGAAAGTAACCGATGCGGCTATATATTCGGCCCTTTGCTGGCTGATTTTTAATAAAACCATTATCTCATCGGCTGCAAATTCGCAAAGCCTGCTTACAGGGAGCTTATTTTTCTTGAGCAGCTCTTTTTCTGCCGGAGACAGGCTTAGTCTAAAAGTTTTCATAGTATAAACGTTTTTAGATAATTAAATTTACGATTCGAAAATAGATTTGACAACTTTTTAAAAGTTGCCAAATCTAAACGCTCAATTACATTTCATCGGCGCTTGGCCCGTAACTGCCCGGTATAGGCACATCCAACAGGCGAAGAAAAACACCTAATTGCGCCCGGTGATGGGTGGTTTGACTAAAGGCCACACGTATCACTTCGGCCTTGGTATAAACCTGGATAATATGTTCTCCGCTGCGTAATGTCCATTTGGGCAATAGGTCATCTTCGGTAGCTGCCGCTAAGCGGTTATAGCCTTCGGCATAGCATTTTTCAAAATAGGCAAGCAGTTCTGCATTGTTATTGATAACCGCCGGTTTATAATCGCCTTTGGCAAAATCAAGCTCGTTGGTAATAAGCGCCATATCAACCCAGCCGGGCAATTCGGCAATATGGGTGGCAAGCCTCCTGACGGTCATGCTTTTTACGTGCGGCTGCCAGTCGTATTTATCTTCAGGGATAATTGACAGCATTTTGCGCGTGGTTTGAGCTTCCTGCTCCATTTCTTTTAATAACATAGGGATGATTTTCATTTTTTTACTTGTTTTTTGATTGTTATACAAATAAAACAAGCGTCAGTGACAGCCCTATGTCAGCAGGTTTTTATTAATTGTTGAAATGTTGGAATGTTGTAAGGTTGAAATGTTTTTAATAATGAATATCGAACTTTGAATAATGAATTTCGAAGTAAACTTCAAAATTCGATATTCAATATTGGGTGTTCGATATTTCGTTCAAAATGGCGTTAAAGCCCCATAAAATAATCAGTCAGCGATTTAAAATCGTCAAACTTTAAATCATAATCATCTGTACTGCCAAAGCCATAGCTTACAAATACGAAGGGGATACCTGCCTGGCGGCTTTCGAAACCGTCGCCTGCTGTATCGCCAATATAAACAGGATTTTTAAGCTGGTGTTTATCCATCAATAGCTTAATATTATGCTGTTTGGGCATAAAGTTTATGCCATGGGCAATTTCATCGGTTATATGTTCGTCTATCCCCGCCCAATCGATAAATAAACGGATAATCCCTTTGGCACAATTGCTTAAAATAAATAACTGGTATTTTTCTGCCAGTTGCTGTAAGCCTTCTTTAACGCCATCGTACAATACGCCGCCATGTACAGGCAATATATCACGCCGCTTTTCATTAACCAGCGCATATATCTCGTGTCGTTTTTTGTCATCAAAATCCGGCATTATTGTGCCGATCACTTTTCTGCCCTCCATCCCCACCATTTTTGCCAGTTCTTCGCGTTTTACTGTAATGTCAATCCCCAATTCATTAAAAACTAAGTTCCACGATGCGGCGTAAGTATCTACGGCATCCCAAAGGGTACCATCCATGTCGAATATAAGGCTGTCGGGTTTTTGCATTGGTTATTTGTTTGTTGAAATGTTATTTATTACGGATTTGAATGAAACGTAATCTTTTTTGCCCTCTTTCCGGCGTAGCCGAAGAGAGGGTCGGAAAACGAAGTGAATCCGGGGTGAGTAAACTATGCGCCATCCATTAGCTTAAGTGCATTAACGCCAACGCATCGGCGTCAATGCCGCTCGTATATCTACTCACCCGATCTTCGCTTCGCCCGATCTGCCCTCTCTTCCGCAGGCGGAAAAGAGGGCGAAAACAATTTTTAAATATTTTTTAAGTCCTTTGTCATCATTAAACTTTTGCCCGATACAGATCAATCGCCATTTTCAATATCTCCTCTATAGTTTTAACCGGGATATCCTTTTCAGCATCCAGCAGCATTATTTTCATCCGCGAACGTTTTTCAATAATAAGCAAGGGGTGCTCCAGCTTTCGCCCTTCAACAATACCAATATACGGCTGCCCCGTTTTCTTATTCGTCCATAAATAACAAAACATTTTACCATTGTAGCAATAAAAAGGCATTTTATATTTCCAGGCTTCGGTTATATTTTTATCGTAACCAATAATAAACTCACGCATAAAAAGCAGGCAGCTTTTTACAGGCTCATCTTTTTGTAAAAAGAAATTGTCGATTTCGCGGAGCATGTAGGTAGTTAGTTCATGGCTCATGGTTCATAGACCATAGCCATTGTTCTTAAAATGTGGGTTTTTATTGTATAACCTAAAGCTACCATGAGCTATAAACCATAGACTATGAACTTTCCCCGCAGCTACCATGAGCTATGAACCATGGACTATGAACTTTCTTGCAGCTACCATGAGCCATGAACCATGAGCTATGAACGAATCAGCTAACTACCACCTGGCTTTTCACCTCTTTATCAAAGTTTTCCATCACCAGTACCGAGGCCCCGATCAGCTCGGCATCAAAACCAAGCTCAGATATTAACATTTCGGTGCCCCTTGAAAGGCGGGGGATGCAGTATTTATGCAGCGCTTGCTGTATTGGGGCCATTAAAATACGGCCAACCTTTGCGCCGCGGCCGCTCAGTACTATGGCCTGCGGGTTCATGATGTGGATCAGTATCGCCAGCGCCTTGCCAATCTTATAGCCCGCATCCGAAAATAGTTCAATAGCATATTGGTCGCCGTTGTTGGCGGCTTCCATTATGGCATCGCCCATTTGTTTGGAGTGTGCTTCATCTATTTGTTTTAAGCTGGTTATGCGGCCCTGTTCAATACCCTCAATGGCCATTCGCGAAACCACCAGCATCGAGGCCTCGGCCTCAAGGCAGCCCCGTTTACCGCAGGTACAAAGCGCACCATCTTCCGAAAGCGGTATATGGCTAAACTCACCGGCAAACCCGTTGCGCCCCCTGAAAATTTCGCCGTTAACGATCATCCCCAGCCCGATGCCCCAGCCTAAGTTGATCACCATAACTTCTTTTTGTGATTTGGCTATCCCGAATTTCTGCTCGGCAAGGGCTATCAGGCTCGAATCATTATCGATGTACGTTGGCAGGCCTGTTTCATCCGAAATATATTGTGTAAGGGTTTTGTCGCCGGCATCAAGGTAAGTATAGTTCATGCCTTTAAGGGGGTTTACAAAGCCCGGCATACCTATGCCAATACCTGCAATTTTCTCTTTGGCCACGCCCGAATTTTGGAGGTACTCATTAATATGTTCTACCAGTTTACCAAGGGCCCCGTCGTTATTTAAAAGCTTAAGCTCAAACATCACAAAATCAGACACCGGGTGGTTAAGCAGGTCAACCAGTTGTATGCGGGTAGACAGCTGGTCCATGGCAATGGCCAGTATATACATGGCGCTGGCATTAATGGCATACATTAACGGCCTGCGGCCACCACTTGATGGTGCATAGCCCTGCTCAATTACAAAACCTTCCTCTATCAGTTCATTAACCGCCTTGGCAATGGAAGGGATACTTTTATCAAATAGCTCACTCAGTTCAGCGCACGACATTGCCTTATCAAAATAAAGGCACTTAATGATCATGTTTTTTAAGTGGGTGCTTTTCACACTTTTAGTTTTAATTTCCATCTAACAACTCAGGTTTTATAATGCGCTTGTCGGTTCGCAGCAATGCTATAATTTGGTGGGATAAATTTAGCAATAAACCTGTGGATTTTTATAACTATTTACATTGTGATTGAAATTTGGCTGATTGGTTATCAGGCTTTTCTATGTTAGAATCTCTCATCCCACACAATCGGTTTGTCGATTTTCCGGGATTTCAATTTTGAATAAACTTCAACACCTTGCGGGTTATCTAAATCTTTTGGATTATTGATATCAGTTTCAAAACAATCATCGAAACTGTCAATTCGCCATCTGACAAATCGCCCATCAGAATTTAAATATGGGGTAGCATAATCATTTTTTTGGTCTTCAAGTTTTTTATATGCATCCTCGGACGACTTAGCCTTTATTATCACAAATCTTTTTTCGATTTTCTGTTTTTTAGATGAAATCCCCTCAAATTCTATCACTACAGTCATTTTTACACAAAAATATTTGTCCACGGCAACTTTTTCTTTTTTAATATGTATTGCTTTATCTACGGCCATGATACTAACGACACTTATAAAATCAAGCCTATTAAGTAGGCTTAATTTGTTATATTTAATTTTTGCCCTAACACCATTAGGCCTTTTTTTAGTTCCCGTAATTTCGTAGGTCTCGAATAGGTTTAAAGCAATAAGCTTGTTTAAGTTTGTTTTATAAGCCTGATCGATCTTCTTTATCCGTTCTTTGGGCTTAAATTCAATGAATTGTTTTGGCTCAGGATATTTTAATCCGATACTAACATCAACATGGCGTTCAGCATTTGAAACACTTTTATCCAGTTTCCAATCGCTCAAGTAATAAACATTTTTCATTTTAACAGAAATAGCTTTGTTTTAAAACCAATCAAATCAACCACTCACTCAATCAACCTACTCAACCACCCACCAAACTTAATAATTCCACTTCCCTTCAACTTTGGCATCTTTCTCCAGTATGCGGTATAGGTCGTCGTCCTCAGTCTTTGCTTTATTATAATCGTCCCTGGAGTGGCCGGGCGGTAAATTGTCGGCTTTTCTTTTGATCATTATTACATTCAGGGTTTCCGCCTTGTCAGATTTAATACCCTTTAAAACGCTCGAATACTTTGCAACCGCAAACCCAACCGAATCGCCTTTGGCCACATTTATGTGATAGATGCCATGGTTATCGGTACTTACTTTTTCATCGGTACAAATATTGGTTACAATAACGCCCTGTACGTTTTCAAGGTTTACGCCCAATACACGGCCGGTTATCATCACATAAACCTTAGGCTTAACGGGCTTTGGTATTTTAGGCGGTAAAATAAGATTAGTAATAGGTGTATCGATGATCTCCTGTGCAAAGCCTTGTTTCGCCAGTATCAGCAGGAAAAAGAATGATAATAATGATATCTTTTTTAACATAAATTAGTTTTAATTGACAACTATTCACTTAATCAACCCAATCAACCACCCACCACCCCTCAATACTTCCATTTCTCTTCCAGTTTAGCATCTTTTTCAAGTATACGATAAAATTTATCGTCTGCCGCAGTGGCTTCATCGATAGTTGCCTGCGATGCGTTTGGCGGTAATTCGTCAACTTTTCTTTTAATCATGATCACGTTCAACTTGTCTTTTGCGCTTTTTACAACCCTTATTTCTTTTGAGTGGCCGGCAACTTCAAAAATAAAATTATCGTCCCTGGCGCCCGTCAACCGGAAAAAACCGCGGCTATCTGTGATTGTTTTTTCTTTTGTCCTGCTGTTAGTTACAATAACACCCTGCAAAAACTCCAGGTTAAAACCTAAAACCCTTCCGTTTACTGTAAAGGTCATAGTCGGCGGTAAAATTAGGTTTGTTATAGGCGTATCGATGATCTGCTGGCATAAGGCTGTCTTTGATAAAAGCAGCAGTAAAACAAAAGATAATAACAGTAATAGCTTTTTCATTTGGTAAAGCTCGTTTTGTTTTTAAAGTAATTTTTACAACATAGAAATTTATTTCAGCCTGAACAACGCCAGACTTGAAGTTTTTAAAACTTCGAAAGTCTTTCACCTCTCAATCAATATTAACTTCTTTAATAACCACGAAAATGTCAGGGTCTTTAACGGAGTATTTTATAAGATAAGACTGGCCAGCCCGGTACCTATGGTTACCATCACCGATCTCTTGTTGCACTATACCATTAGCCGTATAATATCTTAGGGTTGCAGACCTCGCGTTTCTCCAACCTTTCCAGGTTGTAAGTACAGTAGCAACTGTCGTTTTTGAAGGATAATATTGTAAGATATAAGCAACCCTTTTATCAGCTAAAGCTGAGAACAACCAAATACTGATCAGGAAAAGTCCAATAAATATGGTTTTCAATATCGTCGCATTCTTAATCCTTAAAAAGTAATCCCCGATAACTTTATAAGTTATAAAACCCCATCCTAATAAGAGAAATCCGTACGCTACAAAGGTTATAGTAGTATCATATTTAAATGAAAAAAAGCAAATATAAATTGCCCCGGTCGCAAGTAACAGCAATCCGATTAGCGCATATTTAATTGTGAGGTTCATTTAATAAATATACAAATTGAAACTTAACTTCTGATTTTCTTTTACTTCCGCCATGAACATCCCTCGTTCGAATTCTTCAACTAAACTCTAATCTCCAGCCTCCAATCTCTATTTAGTCACCTCAAATTCCTTCGTTAACTTAATATCCTCGGATGAACTCCCTATCATCACCATAAATTTCCCTGGCTCAACTGTCCAGTTCATGTTTTTGTCGAGGATAGACAGGTCATCGGGGTGCAGGGTAAAGTGTACTGTTTTTGTTTCGCCGGGGGCAAGGGGCACGCGTTCAAAGCCGCGCAGGTCGTATTCATAAGTGGTTACATCGCTGAATTCCTGTTTCAGGTAAAGTTCAACCACGTCATCGCCGACCCGCTGGCCGGTATTGGTTACTTCAACAGTTACCTGTACATCCCCCTGCTGGTGTTCCTTTTCGGGCGAAACCTGTAGGTTAGCGTAGCTGAAGTTTGTATAGCTTAGGCCATAGCCAAAAGGGTATAGCGCACCGTTAACGCTGGTTTTTCCCCAGCTGTTTTTACCGCCCTGCGGCAGCTGCGATCCTTGTTTAAACGGGAAATTAAACTCTATTTGCCCAACAGTTTTCGGGAAGGTGATACTCAGCTTTCCGCCAGGGTTATTATCGCCAAACAACGTTTCGGCAATTACCTGCCCGCTTTCCGGCCCGGGGAACCAGGCCTCGAGTATGGCTGGTACATATTTGTTTTCCCAGTTTACTGTTAGCGGCTGACCGTTGATCATTACCATAACCACCGGTTTGCCGGTGGCCTGCAAAGCCTGGATGAGTTTTAACTGACGGCCCGGTAAATTAAGCCCGGTGCGCGAAAGGCTTTCACCAACCCTGTCCACATCTTCACCAACTGCGGCGATGATAACATCCGCATTTTTTGCGAGCGCCACGGCCGAATCGATGGATGCCTGTTCCTGCGTGGTAAGCGGTGTTTCAATAATTTCGCTTTCGGGCCAGGTGGCGTCAACAATATTGCAGCCTTTGGCATAGTTTACAGTTGCGCCGTTGCCTACATAGTTTTTTATCCCTTCAAGCACACTGGTTACCGGGTTGTGCGACGGGCCGTAACGGCTAATGGCATAATTGGTTTCCATAGCCAGCGGGCCGGTTACAAGGATATTTTTTATAGCGGCTTTGTTCAAGGGCAGCGTGTTGTTATCATTTTTCAGCAGCACCATCGATTCACGGTTCATTTTCAGCCCCATGGCAGTTGCTTCGGCATTGTGTACCAGTTTGTCGGCAGCTTTCGGGTCTTCCACATACGGATGGTCAAACAAACCCAACTTAAACTTTACCCGCAGCACATCACCGGTGCGCGAATCAAGGGTTTTCATCGATATTTTGCCTTCTTTGTACAACTGCCGCAGCGGCATAATATAGGTTTGCGGCATGGTAAAATTGGTGCGCACATTCAGCCCGGCCTCAAAAGCCTGCCTTACCGCTTCCTCCGGACTATCAGCTACATGGTGCTTGCTATACAAATACTCCACAGCCTCACTGTCCGACACTACATAGCCGTTAAAGCCAAATTTTTGCCGCAGCAGTTCTGTCAAAAAGAAATAGCTGCCGGTAACAGGTTCGCCGTTCCAGTCGTTATAACTGCTCATTACGCCCAAAGGGTGCGCCTCCTGTATCACACGGCGAAAAGGGTAGAGGAACATTTGGTATAATTCCCGTGGCGCCACATGCGGGTCGGTACGGTCGGCGCCATCACGGCCGCCTTTGGGTACGCTATAAACGGCAAAATGTTTTAAGGTTGATGCTACGCCTTCTTCCTGCACGCCCAGGCACATTTGTTTGCCAAGCTCAGCAATAAGGAACGGGTTTTCGCCATAGGTTTCAACCACGCGGCCCCAGCGCTGGTCGCGGGCAACATCTAATATAGGTGTGTAAATATTAGTATAGCCCAGCGCCTTGCCTTCGCGGCCGACTACCTGCCCTGCCATATGCACTAAATCCCTGTCCCAGGTGCTGCCGATGCCGATAGGAGCGGGGAGGGATGTAGCCCTGTCGTGGTTAAGGCCGTGGATACCTTCATTGGTAAAATCAACCGGGATGCCCATGCGTGTTTGCTCAACAAACCATTTTTGTATGGTGTTTATGGCTGCGGCATGTTTGCTGAAAGGGTAGGAGTACTGCGTTGGCGCAGCATCGGTATGCGACGTTAAATTATTTAGTTCTTCATCAATATTGGCGATGCCATCCTTCCAGACCTCGTTTTTCCATGATTCTGTGGGCATTTCCTCTTTCAAAACCCGTTTGTAGCCGTAAAGCGTAGCCAGCTGGCAGGTTTTTTCCTCGATGGTCATCTGGCTCAGCAAATCAGCCACACGCTTTTCAATGGGCTGCGAAGGGTCTTCAAAAACATCCATCTTGCCGTTTTTATTGAAATCTATCCAGCCCTTGTGGTAAATGCTTTTATCCTGGGCGTGTGTGTGTAAAGTTATGAGTAGCAGTGGCAGTAGCAGCGGCAGTTTTTTCATGAAGGTTTTGAATATTGGGTTTGATCAAATATAGGCTTGATTTTGAAATATAGAGGTTTGATTTCACAATTGTTACTGTTTTCGCTTTCAAGGTATACTAAATTGGCATCACGATTGTTTTAATAAACTAAACAGGTGGCCTGGTGTATACTAAATATTTGTTTGGCTTTTTTGTATTGGCCTTTTGCGTAACTGCAACGGTGGGGGCTAATCCGGTGCCGGCGGCCGAACAGGTATGCGGCAAATGGGAATCAAGCGGAAAGCAGCTTATTATACAGGTTTATACAGAAAATGGTGAGTTCAGGGCAAAACTGACCTGGTACAGTAATACAGATGGCAAACCCCTGGATTACTGGAAAGATGTGAACAATCCCGACCCGAAATTACGAAGTCGTAAATTATTGGGCATGAGTATCCTTAGCAGTCTGAAATACAATAAAAGCACTAATTCGTGGGAAGATGGCATGGTTTATGATTCCCGGCATGGCCACTACTGGAATGCGTCGGCGTATATTGACAAACACGGGCTGCTGCATGTAAGGGGTTATTGGCATTTTAAATTTATAGGCCGCACGCTAACCTTCTATAGGGTATAAGTTGATTTCGACCAGGCATAATAATTAGCCCAGGACTTCATCTGACAGTAAACCCAAACAATTATCTCCCCAATCTTCCGTTAAATTAATGGTTATCAGCAGTACGACTTCGGAATTTAAATCTATGATACAGGTGAATTTCAGAATAAAGTATCGGTATTGAATAAATATTTACATTATTAGCTAACTTTAAGCTGCAAAAAGCGTATTAATTAATACCATCCGTATAATTATTGTTTTTAACTAAGTTAACCAGGAGATATATCGTGTACATTAAGTTTTTGTTTATTGTTTTTTCGTTGAGTTTCTTTAAAGGCACCAGCCAGCCGGTAAATATTGCGGCCCCTTCGGAACAGATTTGCGGAAAATGGGAATCATCGGAAAAGAACCTGATTGTGCAGGTTTACAATGAGGATAATAAATTTAAGGCGAAAATACTTTGGATTGTAAATACAGGCGGCCAATCTTTGGATACCTGGAAAGATGTAAATAATCCCGATGAGTCGCTCCGAAGCCGTAAAATATTAGGGATGAGTGTTTTGAACAATTTATGCTACAAATCATGCACCAATTCATGGGAAGATGGCATGATTTACGATGCCCAGCATGGCAGGAATTGGAATGCTTCTGCCTATATCGATAAGAATGGCTTGTTAAAAGTAAAAGGCTACTGGCACTTTAAATTCATAGGCCAGACTTTGACGTTTAAAAGAATTTAAATTAATTTCGAAATTATTTGCCTGAACCGGAGTTTGAAATACATATTCGGAAACAGCCATTCAATGAAAAACCTGTATGTTTTCAAACAAATGACCAACTGATTGTTCTACATATAATTAATGTGATGTTTACCATGTACCCCAAATTTTTGTTTAATTTTTTTGCCCTGATCCTGCTAACAGTTAATTTTTCAGTAGCTAATAATGTCCCGCCTGCACAGCAGATTTGCGGCAAATGGGAATCATCCGATAAAAACCTTATTGTACAGGTTTATGAGGTGGATAATAAGTTTGTTGGGAAGATAATATGGTACAGCGATACCGGCGGCAAACCGATGGATTATGGCACAGACTGGCGTAACCCTGACCCAAAACTGCGGACCCGCAAAATACTTGGCATGCCTGTTTTAAGCGGCATGGTGTATGAGCCCGAAAGCAATTCCTGGGAAAACGGCACTATCTACGAATCTAAAAACGGTCGTGAGTGGAATGCTTCGATATATATCGATAAACAGGGCTTTTTAAAAGTAAAAGGCTACTGGCACATTAAAATCATTGGCCGCACGATGACGTTTTTTAGGGTGTGAGGGGATTTCGGATTTCGGATGTTCGATTTCGGATTTGAGAGTTAGAATTTTTTGATTTAAGGATTGGGAATTTTGACTTCCGATTTATTTTAGACCATACAAGGAAAAGTCTCCCCGACCGGCGGAGATTATTCACGTTGTTATTTGTTTTTAAAGGTGTTCATGAGGGCTTCGCCGTTTAAAGGGGGCTGAATGCCGGGGTCAACTACAATTGTGCAGATCAGTATTTAACAAAAATGCGCCCCGGTTTCCCGAAGCGCTTTTCAATGTTATTTGATATAAAGTGGTAGTTTTCATTCAATCAACCACTCACCAAATCAACTCAATCAACCAATTACTGTGCTTTCCCAAACTCACCATTAGCATTGATGGTAACTTCATCGCTCAACATAGCCGAACCAGCTGCCGGTGCAAAGTTAAAATCAGTTCTTTTGATCACGCCTGTAAGTTTAAAACCCGCGTCATCCTTTTTGCTCATTGGGTTAGTGATAGTGCCGCGGTACCATAAATCCATTGTTACCGGTTTGGTAACGCCATGCAGTGTAAGGTTGCCACTTAATTTGTAGTGATTTGTAGAAACAGTTGTGATCCCTGTGCTTGTAAAAGTAATGGTAGGGAATTTGGCAGCATCAAAATAGCTGGCCGACTTTAAATCCTTATCGCGGTAGTCAACATCAGTACTCACAGATTCCACGTTTACAGTCAATTGGAATTTGGCATCGCTGAAATCAGGTTTTGACGCAACGATGGTACAGCTAAAGTCTTTAAATATACCGTCAACATCCGAAACCATAAGGTGGGTAATAGTAAACCCAAGTTTGGAGTGCATCTTGTCGTTGTTCCACGTCGTTTGTGCAAATGCAGCCGTATTTAAAAGGGCCACTGCTAATAAAATGATTACTTTTTTTGTGATTGTAAGTTTATTATCCATTTCAACATTTCGTCCAT
>JABDCF010000008.1:32425-62302 GCA_013288235.1 Bacteroidota bacterium
GTTTTTTTAATTTTTTTTTTAACGCTCGATTATCTTTTCTAAATTTCTTTGTCACAAACCTAATACAAAAATTTCATGTTCGGGGGAATTAGTTGTTTAAACATCTTTTTTTACAGTTTGGTGATTTTACCCCTCCCGGCCTCCCCTGATTCCAGGGGAGGGGATTAGATGGCGAAACGCGTAAGCAGTTTCCCACTGCCTTTCTCCCCCTAATCTTAGGGGGAGATGTCGACGAAGGAGACAGAGGGGGTAAAATTAATTTGCAATTTCAAAAAGTATTTAGATATTTGTCTAAATATTTAAATGGAGGATGAGTTGAATACACTATTTAAAGCCCTTAACGACCCTACACGACGAGAGATACTTGAATTGCTGAAAGAAAAAGACCTTACTGCCGGTGAAATAGCCGACAAGTTCAATATTTCGAAACCAAGTATCTCACACCACCTCGACCTGCTGCGGCAGGCCGGCCTGGTTGTGTCGGTAAAAGAGGGGCAATTTATCAACTACTCTTTAAACACCACCGTAATGGACGAAATGTTGAAATGGATAATAAACTTACAATCACAAAAAAAATAAAATCACAATGAAAAAATTTACAGTATTGGACGGCGCTGCATTGGTAGTATGGTTGCTGCCCGCCGTGTACTTATTTTTTGTTTACACATCATTGCCCCAAACCGTGCCTGTGCATTATGATTTGCAAGGCAATGTTAACCGTTACGGCAGCAAAAGCGAGTTTTTGGCATTCCAGGGCATAATGCTGGGCGTACCGGCATTGGTTTACCTGCTGCTAAAATTCCTGCCATTAATCGATCCCAAAAAACAGGTAAAATATGGCGAAGGCACTTTTCAAAAATTGGCATTTGGCCTTGTTGTATTCCTCTCGGCCTTAAATATTGCCATTGTTTTTTCAACTATAAACCATGGTTTTAAAATCGATAAGCTGATATTCCCGTTGATAGGTTTGTTGTTCGCATTTATAGGCAATTTGATGAACAGCATAAAACCAAACTATTTTGCTGGTTTCCGTACGCCATGGGCACTGGAAAATGAAGATAATTGGCGGGCAACGCACCGGCTTGCAAGTAAGGTGTGGTTTTTTGGCGGGATGATCCTTACCGTAGCCACATTATTGATACCTGCCCCGGCATCCGGGATTGTTTTCCCATGCATTGTAGTTGTGATGGTGCTGGTGCCTTACATTTATTCGTACTCATTTTTCAAAAAACACCAGCTCAATTAAAATTTATGAAGGGGCGCTTGGTAACCCAAAAAATGCAGTGGTGCTTGGTGCCTGCAACCAGCTATGATAAACGTGCCCATGTCGCCGGTGCCCATGAATATTATTTGCAGCTGGATTAAACTTCATACTAAATAATTGCGTTATTATTGCGTTATGAAGAGAACTATCCTATCTATCGGTTTATCATTTATTTTTTTAGCTCCTTTTTGCGTTCAGGCACAGCAGGATTCGGTGCTGCGCAAGCAAATTACAGAAATAACAAAACCTGTGAAAGGTATTGTCGGTGTTTCAATTTTAGGATTGGAAAGCAAGGATACCTTAAGCTATAACGGGAAGGCTCGCCTGGTGATGCAAAGCGTGATGAAGTTTCCGATAGCTTTAACGGTGCTGCATTTGGTTGATACCGGTAAGCTTACACTGGATCAGATGGTGCATATCACCAAACGCGACCTGCTGAAAGATACTTACAGCCCTTTGCGGGATAAATACCCCAAAGGGGAGATCGACATGTCTGTAAGCGACCTGCTTGGCTATATGGTATCGTTAAGTGATAACAATGCCTGCGATATTTTATTAAAACTCATCGATGGTACGCAGCATGTCCAGGCTTACATGCTGCAGCTTGGCATCCGCGGTATTGCAGTGCGCGCCTCAGAAGCCGATATGGCCTCGAACTGGGACCTGCAATATACCGACTGGTGCAAACCTGCCGAGATAACAAGACTGCTCGATATGTTTTACAGCAACAAAATACTAACCAAAGCCAATACTGATTTTTTAAATAAATTGATGGTGCAAACCACCACCAGCCCCAACCAAATAAAAGGGCTTTTACCTCAAGGCACTATTGTGGCCCATAAAACCGGCTTATCAGGCACAAACGACGCAGGTTTGTCGCCAGCAACAAACGACATAGGCATTATTACTTTACCCAACGGCAAACACATTGCGATAGCCGTATTTGTTTGTAACTCAACCGATGATAAAGCAACCCGCGATGCGGTAATAGCCAAAATTGCAAAAGCGGCGTATGATTATTACAGTAAGTAATTGTTCATAGCTCATAGTTCATGGTCTTTGTAATTGCCCGATAAGCGATTCTCGTGCACTATAAGAATTTTTATATCCCGCCACTTGACGACAATGGCTATGGTCTATGGACTATAAACTATGGACTTCTTACCATTTTATAATCGATTTTTTACATCATTCACCATCCACAAAAATATTGCATTACATTGTTTGCCGATATGAAAAAGGCTACGGGGATATTTTTATTCGGTATAATTTTTAATACGGCGCTGCTTGCCCAAACCGCGCAAACACCGGTAGCCGTTAATGGTGCTTTAAAGGTTGAAAACGGTATAATAGTAAATAAAAACGGTGTGGCCCCGCAATTGCGCGGCATCAGCTTTTCGTGGAGTTTATGGCAGGGGCGTAAATATTATAACCCGGCCGTGGTAAATTGGCTTTGCAGCGATTTTAAATCGACCATTATCCGTGCATCCATGGGCGTTCAGCCTGATCATGGCTATTTACAGGAGCCAGCATTACAAACCCAACTTATTGAAAATGTAGTTGACCAGGCCATTAACGATGGTATTTATGTATTGATTGACTGGCACGACCATCACAGCAACCAACACCTGGCGCAATCAAAGGCGTTTTTTACCCAAATGGCCAAAAAATACACCGGCGTACCAAATGTGATCTACGAAATATGGAACGAGCCCGAAGGAAATATCAGCTGGGATACCGTTAAAAATTACGCCATTCAGGTGATAACCGAGATCAGGAAATATGACCCTAATAACCTGGTTGTAGTAGGCAGCCCGCATTGGGACCAGGATGTTGATGTAGCAGCAGCCAGCCCGATAACCGGTTTTACCAATATTGCTTATTCTTTTCACTTTTATGCATCCGACCCAAACCACCAGGAAAAACTACGCAACAAAGCTAACCTTGCCTTAAAAAGCGGCTTACCGCTAATGGTGACCGAATGGGGCGTAGGAGAATCAAACGGTAACGGTAAATTTGATAAAAACCTTGTTAAACCGTGGTTTCAATGGATGGAAGACAATAAACTAAGCTGGACAAACTGGAACATTACCGATAAAAATGAAACCACCGCCCTGCTGATGCCCGGCGCCCCCGATAACGGCGGCTGGACGAGTGACCAATTAAGCGCTGCCGGGGTTTATATACGGGAAAAGTTGAGGGAGTTGAATAAGTAGATGTATTTTTTAAAATCGTAGAGACGCAATACTTTGCGTCTCCGCCATGCGGATCAAGAATGCTGAGATTTTGAACGTTCCTTTAATTCTTACATTTATCTCCGGAGACGCAAGTATTGCGTCTCTACAAGCCCGGTTAATATAAATTAGGGTTGCAGTCAGCGTTTAAAAAGAAATAGTCTTATACTCGTGCTTTGCAGATAAGCCTGATTCAGCATAGTCAAGCGCCCCCTGTTTTTCCAGTTCATCCAGTTTACGTTTAACGGGGAAATAATCAACAGCAGCAGGTATTGTTAATGCAAAATACTTATGGTTAAGTTCGGCTGATAGGCAGCCCATATCTGTAAAAATTTCCCGTACGGTTTCTATAGCATACGCTTCATCCATAATAATAACATGGATAGTTGAATTGCCCGAGGGCTGCACAGTTTTGCGGTAAGTTAAAATGCCATCCAAAGGGCTGTTCTCCGCCCAAACTATATCGCCCATTGCAATTTTTGGCGCAAAAAAAGGAGCGGATTCCAATTTATAATAGTTGTATTCTTTTTCAAAAACACTCGTTTCCAAAGTTTCGGTAGTTTCCTCGTCCAAAATATGGCTGTAAAAGCGAAAAAATATTTTTGTTGAATTGTCTTCGGGCATTTTGTAAAATTAAAACAAAGATTGTGTGAAACTTCCGAAGTTTAATTCGATATCTAATTGTTTTTTAAAGGCCTCATTGAGGGCTTCGCCGTTTTAAAATTTCGGAAGTTTTTATATAACCGGCTGTCCGTGTTCCCAGAGGCAACCGTGTAAAAAAAGTATCAACCCAATCAACTAAACCCTGATATAAATCTTGTTCTTATCCAGTATCTTACCAACCGTCCAGCAAACCAGCATATAGCAAATAGCAAACAATAAAGAACCAATAGCGCCTGGAGCGATCACCTGGAAAAACACCTTGTTTATCCATCCGTAAAAGCTTGTGCCACCAACAGTGATCATAAATAAAATGACTACGAACAGCTCTGAAAACATATAAATAGGCAGCGGGTTTTTGCCGACGGTTGTAAAAAATGCTGTCCAGTTGGCTTTGTTCCAGTTTTTTATCTCAACAATATAAATAAGGGCTGATATCCATACCAGATCAATACCCACAGTTAATAATACAAATGGGCTTGTCCATAATTTTTTGGCGATAGGGAAGGTCATATTCCAGCAAAGAGCAAGGAAAATGAATAGAAAGCCGTAGAGCATCAGTTTTGAAATGGTTTCAAATCCTTTGCCTTTTTCTTGTATATATTTACCTGCGTAATAGCCGCATATTACATTCACAATGGCGGGCAAGGTGCTTAAAATGCCTTCAGGGTCGAAAGCAACACCTTCACCATGGTATAAATGCGCATCGCCAAGTAAAGCTTTATAAAGATAGGTGCCGGCATTGGTCAACATCCCGTAAGGCGCAGCATGGTCGCCGAAAATAAGGAGCAACACCCAATAGCCCACCAATAACAGTATGCTGATAATGATGACGGTAGTTTTTGAAGATATAAAGTAAATGATAAGCGAAGCAAACAGGTAACATAGCGCAATACGCTGTAGAACCCCGAAAATACGGGTGTTGCTTATAGGTGCTAACGACCACCCGCTGGCATTGTGCTGTACAAACGGGAACCAGTACATCAGGTAGCCTAATAAAAAGATGATCGCTGCCCGTTTAAATATTTTGAACAGTACAGAACCCGAACTTAAACCGATAAACTTTTTCTGCGAAAAGCTCATGGCATTACCCACGGCAAATAAAAATGAAGGAAAAACCAGGTCGGTAGGGGTGAAGCCGAACCAGGCTGCATGGTCTAAAGGCGGAAATGCGGTTGCGCCGCTTCCGGGTGTATTTACAATAATCATAAAACAAATAGTCATTCCGCGAAATACATCAAGCGAAAGAAACCGTTCGGGCTTTTGGTCCATAGTTCAATTAAAAGGTTTTAAATTGATTGAAAGAAATAGTGTACAATATACAATAGTAAATAATTACAGCCAAATATATTTTAGATCATGGTTCATAGCTCATAGACCATGGTTAATATGGATGCCCTGCCGATCATGGACTATCGTCTATCGACAAAAAACCATGAGCCATGGACCATGAACTATGAGCTATGGACTATGAGCTATGAACAATTCTTCCTATTTTTGAACCTCAATGCTTACCATAACAAACCATACGCTCGAAAAACTGGAGATGTTGTTAAAAACATCCGGATATCGCGTCAGGTATGAAAAAGGCAACTTTAAAACCGGCGCCTGTTTATTGCAAAACAGCAAGGTGGTGGTGGTAAATAAATTTTCGGGGTTGGAAAGCAAAATACTCTCCATCAGCGAACTGGTGCGCGATTTAGAGATGGATTATGACCTGCTTGATGAAAAACAAATAGCTTTTCATCAACAACTAAAACAAACAAAACTGGAATTTTGACGATCACTTTTTTAGGCACCGGAACATCGCAGGGCGTACCTGTAATTGCGTGTAACTGCGAAGTTTGCACCTCGGCCGACCCGCGTGATAACCGTTTGCGTACTTCGATATTAATAGAAGGCGAAGGGAAGGTGATCGTTATTGACTCCGGCCCCGATTTCAGGCAGCAAATGCTACGGGCTAATGTGCAGCACCTGGATGCTATCGTTTTTACCCACGAACATAAAGACCATATTGCCGGCCTTGACGACATACGGGCGTTTAACTATAAACAACAGGGCCCAATAGACGTGTATGCCGATTTGCGGGTACAGGCTGCCCTAAAACGCGAATTTCATTACATTTTCGAGGATTTTAAATACCCGGGCATTCCACAACTTACCCTCCATACCATTGGGCTGGTGCCGTTTAATATTGGCAAAATAAATTTTATACCCATCGAGGTGATGCATTACATGCTGCCGGTATTAGGTTTCAGGATAAATGATTTTACCTATATTACTGATGCAAAAACAGTATCTGAAAAGGAAAAGGAGAAGATAAAAGGCTCGAAAATATTGGTGATCAACGCCCTGCAAATGCAAAACCATATTTCGCATTTTACGCTTGATGAAGCCATTGCCTTTGCTGAAGATATCGGCGCCGAAAAAACATATCTTACACATATAAGCCACCGCTTAGGCAAGCATGAAGATATTTCGGAACAGCTGCCGCCAAATATCAAGCTGGCTTATGATGGTTTGAAGCTAATTATCTGAACCACAGATTTAGCTGATTTAGGTGATTTCACTGACCTGCATGTTCACGAAACAGCATTATAGGCCATAAATCGGCATTTAAGTTTAGTGTAGTCATAATAATCAGCTAAAATCTGTGATCCTGATTTTTATGATTTTACTGACCTGAATGTTCCTTAGGCGGATTATAAATTATAAATCAGCATCTCAAGTTCAGTGTAATCCTTATAATCAGCTAAATCCGTGGTCCGTGTCACATTTTCACAAAGCTCACCCTTTCAATCGTCCCTTTATAGCTGCCCAAATGCCCTTTGTGGCGTACGTCAATTTTGCCCCTGATGGTTATGCTTTTATTCTTTAATTGGGTGAAGTTGCCATCATTGTTTTCGAATATGCCATGGTGGGTGCCAACCAGGTATAAGGGACAGTCCTGGCTGAAGTTTACCCAAACGGCATGCTGACTCGAATGATCAACAAAAAGGCTGTCATTAACCAATGCCGACTCCTCTTTTCCTTCTTCGTAAGTCCCGTCAACCTCTATATATTGCTGGTCGTAATTATTAATACTATCAATTAGCTGTGTAAAGCTCACATGCCTAAAATTTATGCCTCCATCGCAATTGCTCTGGTATACGTTTTTTTTAATTTTTTTACAAGATTGTAAGACAAATGGAGAAAATAAAAGCAGGAAAATTGCAGTCTTTGAAAATATAGTGAAAACGTTATTTAGATGAGTAAGTGCCATAACATAAACCTTGATTATATAGTATATCCTTCACACCTGGCCATTACCCCATGCCCCCTCCGCCGAAAAATACTCCTTAGACCATTTGCCCATCAAAAAGTTTAATGTGTAATTTATAAAAAAATAAGCCTTTTTCCAATTTAAAAGGACATTACATTTAAAATAAATTTATCGGTTATGAAACTTCACATTAAGCAGTCGGTTTTTTCCTGGTCACTTCACCACCGGCAAAACCAATTTTGATTGATCAAGATAAACATTGATCGTTTCTTTCAAAAAATCGTCATTCTTAGCGTGGTAAATATCAATAAACTGTTGCGGGTTGCGGTCAACTAACGGGAACCAACTGCTTTGTACCTGTACCATAATGCGGTGGCCTTTTTTAAAGGTGTGGGCAACATCGGGCATGGTATATTTTACCTGGGTTGGCTTGCCGGGCACAAAAGCTTCCGGGTTTGAATAACTGTTACGATACCTGCCGCGCATAATTTCGGCGCGTACCAGCATCTGGTAACCGCCCATCGGGTATTTTAAAACGGGATCGGTTTCGGCATAAATATCCACATCGTTATAGCTGCCTTTATCTGGGAAAACATCAACTAACTTTACCACAAAGTCAGCATCAGTGTTTGATAAGCTAACCATCAAATCGGCCACAACCGGGCCAGCCAGGGTAACATCATTTGTTAATGTATCAGTTTGGTAAGTTAAAACATCCGTACGGCGCGATGCAAAGCGCTGGTCGTCCGTCATATAATTACGGCTGCGGTTAAAGTGGACATCCTGGGTATAGGGTACCGGTTTTGCAGGATCGCTGATATAGGTATCAAAAGATGGCTTATTATCACCCGAAGCGGTGAATGATAGCTTGCCTTTTTGCCCCAAATAAATATTGGTAGGCTGCACATCAGCAGGCGGCCACTGCGGTATTTGATGCCACTTATTTTCCCCGGTAAAAAATACAGTGGCTTTACTTATACTATCTACCGAGCCAACGCCCCGCAGGTAATAATCAAAAAACGGTATCTCAATATGGTTTGCATACCATTCGCTGGTATTACTGCCCCATTGTATGTTGCCCAGGTGAGTGCCATCATTATTGCGCCATTCCTCGTGGTACCAGGGTCCCATCACCAGGCGATTATTGGTAGCCGGGCTTTGCTTATCAATTGCTTTATAAACGTTCCAGGCGCCAAAGCAATCTTCGGCGTCAAATATGCCGCCAACTACCAGCATAGCAGGCTTCACATCTTTAATGCCAACCCGGGCATTGCGCGCCATCCACCAGGCATCGCGGTTGGGGTGTTGCATCATCTGGTTCCAGAATATCAAGCTATCCCCGGCTAATTTGGTAAGGCCTGGCAACCCGCCCTGGCTTAAATAAAACTGGTAATTATCATGTATAGGTGGGTCATAGGTTGGCGCAGCCACTGATGTTGGATGCGGATGCGGTTGACCAAAACCAAACTGTTTGTAAAAATCAAAAGCGTCCATCTGGAAAAAAGCGCCGTTATGATGAAAGTCATCGCCTACAAACCAATCAGTAACAGGCGCCTCGGGGCTTACGGCTTTTAATGCCGGGTGCCCGCTCAGTGAGGCCATAGTTGAATAAAACCCAGGGTAGCTAATACCAAATACCCCAACCTTGCCATTGTTGTTTTCCAGGTTTTTCACCATCCAGTCAATAGTATCGTACGTATCGCCGGCCTCATCGATGTCCTTATTTGTTTTCTTGTTGAAATTAAAAGGGCGCACATCCATAAATTGTCCCTCGCTCATCCATCGGCCACGCACATCAGCTATCACCATAATATACCCCTTGTGGCAATATTTTATAAGGTGGTTTTTCCAAAAATCACGATATTGATCCTTGCCGTAAGGCGCGCACGAATAGGGGGTACGTTCCATCAGTATCGGGTGCTTTTCCGAATTATCTTTTGGCAGGTAAGCCGATATAAATAGCTTTACGCCATCCCGCATAGGGATACTTACTTCTTTTTTTGTATAGTTATTTACAAACCAAACCGAATCAGCATTTTGGCAGAACGCTAAAACAGGAAACAGCAGAAATAAAAAAATGTATAATTTTTTCATGATGAAAATTTAGCATGGTTGAAGAGTAAAGATGGGCATTTTTTGATGAGAATAAAAAATGCATAGTTCAATCTTAAACAGAAATTTAAACTATTGGTTTTGAGTTCGTCAGCGTAAAATGATTTATCTATTGTAGCGTTAAAAGATAAATACCCGTATTATTAATGTACTAAAAACAACTAAAATGAAAAGGATCAGTTCAATTATTCTGCTTGCAGGTATTGCCGCAACAGTAGTCTCTTGCGTAAAACAAAGCGAACCTTCTATACCGGGCGTAACCGGCGTTACAAAAACCGATACAAGTACTACCGTTATAAGTAACACCGAACTTGTTGGCAACTGGAATATTATTAGTGATACCATTTCATACATGACCAATACCGTTATGTATCACGGCACGACCGCCGATCATTTTGACTTTACAACCTATGGCAACCTGTATATAAAAAATGGTTTCGAAAACCAGGTTGATACAGCGATCTATTCCATTTCTACCAATAATAAAATGCAGTGGACCAACTATTACACCAGCGTAAACGGCCAGTTCACCAGGACGCCGTTGGCGGCAGGTTCATATGCAATAACATCACTCGCAGCACATTCATTGGTACTAACACAAAATGAGATAACACCGCAGGGAGTGCGCTTTGAAGTAATAACCTTTCAAAAATAAACGGAGGCTGTTTTGATATTCGCCGGTACCTTACCCCAGATGGGTATTTGAATGATATAATGACGATTGAAAGATAGTGGGGAATTCGGACTTTCGATTTCGGATTTAAGATAGCTTTCACAAATCTCCGACCTCTAATCTCTACCTCAAATCCACCACCTCAACTCCTTTGTGCATTTTTGGGTCGAAAGAAAAAGTATTATCAGGCACCTGTATATTAGGTACAAAGCTGCGGAGGGTATAAGTGTACCGGTTACCGTTTTTATCAAATATCAACGCACTGTATATCTGTTTTTTTACCTTATCTATCTCTAAACGCACTTTAAAAAAGGGTTTGTCGGTATCTTCGGGGCTAAGGTCTATTTCCTGGTAGGCGCGGCCTTCAATTTTCACCTCGCCATTGTAAATGTATTTGTAACCATGTTCATAAATGGTAAATATCTGGGCTGGGTTTATCCCCTGGCCGCTATTGTCCGAATTGTTTACCTGTACTTCATTGTCTTTTTTCAGAAATGTCCATTGTGTTTTGCCATCGCTGATGATCTCTTCGGCAACGTCAGCCTTTGCTGATGACCCGGGGCTATAAATTGTCGCCCTGAACTTATTGGCTTTTGATTTGGCTATCAATGTACCGCTTTGCGTTTCTTTAACGCCCGCCTGTTTGTTATCGAGGGTAAAATCAAAATCGGTTTTTACAACTTCGTACATACGGTATTTTTCGCTCACCTTACTTAAAATGGCTTTAGCCGCTGCATCTTTTTCAGCACCTTTTTGAGCGAATGAATAAGTAGTTATTAATGTAAAAAAGGAAAATATGAGTAGTTTCTTCATTGTTATTTTATGATTTCACCGATTTATGATTATGATTTCACCGATTTGAAACGATTTCACAGATGTGGGTCTGATCTTTTTCTTCTGATTCAAACAACGGGTTTATATTGTTATTGTTTTGAAAGTGTTTCCAGGTGCCGCTCAAGGCTGTACTCATCCGAATATAAAACCTCACGGGCCTTGCTGCCTTCAAAAGGGCCTACTATACCGGCTGCTTCCAACTGGTCAATGATCCTGCCAGCCCGGTTATAGCCTAATTTCATTTTGCGCTGTATAAGCGAAGTTGAACCTTGCTGGTGCATCACAATTAAACGGGCGGCCTCGTCAAATAGTGGGTCGCGGTTATCTGGGTCAAATTCTTTTGAGCTGCTGCTTTCGCCTTCGCCAACATACTCGGGTAGCAGCATAGCCGATGGGTAGCCCCGCTGATTGCCTATAAAATCTGATATTCTTTCAACTTCGTGTGTATCCACAAATGCGCATTGCAGTCGTATCAGGTCGCTGCCTGTTGACAGCAGCATATCCCCACGACCGATCAACTGGTCGGCGCCGCCAGTGTCTAATATCGTACGCGAATCTATTTTTGATAGCACCCTGAATGCCAGCCTTGATGGGAAATTCGCCTTGATCGTACCCGTGATAATATTCACCGATGGCCTTTGTGTTGCAATTACCAGGTGTATACCCACCGCACGCGCCAACTGCGCAATACGTGCTATAGGTACTTCCACCTCTTTGCCCGCGGTCATCATCAGGTCGGCAAACTCATCTATAACCAGCACAATAAATGGCAGGTAACGGTGTATCTCGGGGTTAGGGATTTTACGGGTAACAAATTTCTGATTATACTCTTTAAGGTTACGTACCTGGGCATCTTTTAACAGGTCGTACCGCTGATCCATCTCAATACACAACGAGTTCAGCGTATTTACCACCTTTTTGGTATCGGTAATAATGGCGTCCGCCTCGTCGGGCAATTTAGCCAGGAAATGCCTTTCTATTTTGCGGAAAAGCGTTAACTCCACCTTTTTAGGGTCGACCAATACAAACTTAAGTTCGGCAGGGTGCTTTTTATATAGGAGTGATACCAATATGGCATTAATACCTACCGATTTCCCCTGGCCCGTAGCCCCGGCTACCAACAGGTGCGGCATTTTGGCCAAATCGGCAATAAACACCTCGTTGCTTATGGTTTTGCCAAGCGCGATTGGCAGGTCCATGGTAGTATTCTGAAACTTTTCGGTTGAAAGTACCGAACGCATCGAAACCATTTCGGGGTTTTGATTAGGCACCTCAATGCCAATAGTACCTTTGCCCGGCATTGGGGCGATGATACGGATCCCAAGCGCCGCCAAACTCAATGCAATATCGTCCTCCAGGTTTTTTATCTTGGATATCCTTACGCCCGGCGCAGGGATAATTTCATACAAAGTAACTGTCGGGCCAATAGTAGCCTTTATCTTATCTATTTCTATATTATAATGGTTCAGCGTTTCAACAATCTTGTTTTTGTTTGCGCCAAGCTCATCCGAGTTTACATTTATTTTGTTTGAACCATAATTCTCCAGCAGGTCGAGCGGCGGGTATTTATACGATGCAAGGTCAAGCGTATGGTCGTAAGTACCGAATTGTTCAAGTAAACCTTTGGCTTTTTCATCATCGTCCTTTTCGATATTCAAAACGGGCGTTGGCCTTGTTACGCCAACCGTCAGCGGGATTTCATTTTCATCCTCCGGTTCATGGCTTTCGTTATTCGGGGTCAAAACTATAGGTTCGTGAAATATCGGGTTTTGTACAAGCGGTTGTTGTTTAAGCGGTTCGCTTTTTACTTTATTTTCAACATTCCCTTTATTTGCGCGTCCTGGCCACTCAAGCGGAAGCGAAGCGTCTTCATCCCGATCCTCGTCTTCAAGATGCACAGGTTCAGGGACAAAATCGCCAACCTGCACCGGTGTAACTGTTTTTTCAGGCCGTTTCGGTAATTTAAAATCAATGTTGTAAGCTATTATCAGTACTGCAAGCGCAGCAAAAATAAGCAGACAGCCCGTTCCGGTTTGGCCTATTTGTGCATCCAGCAGGCGGTTGCTCCAGTAGCCAAACTCACCTTCAAGGTAATTTGGGGTATCCGCTACGAAAGCATGGGCAAAACCTAAAGCGATGGAAATAAATACGATCCCGAAAAATGAATAAGCCAATGTTTTAGCGATTGAGATCAGCCTGATCCTTAACAGTAAGCGGTATCCGATTATGAAGAAAATAAAAACAAACAGGAACGATGCCACGCCAAACCACTCATAAATGAACTGGTTTGATAACAACGCGCCAAATTTGCCTGTCCAGTTTTCAACCACAGGGCTTTTAACGTGGTTTTCCATCAGCTCCTGTGTGGTTTTAAACAGGTTGCCCCAGCCGCCGTTGGCAGCCGAAACATAGCTCTGATCTTCCTGCCAGGTAAACATGTACGAAGTGAAGGCAACAAGAAAATATACGGATAGCAATAACGAAAATAGGCCCGCAATTTTTGCAGAACGGCCGTTCATCAGGTCGGTTGGGCGCTGGTATTCCCGCTTTTGTGCGGCGGGGCGATCCTTTTCAACCTTTGATGAAGGCTGACGGGGCTGATTCTCTTGCTTGAAACTATTTGATTTAAACTGATTTCCTTTTACCGGCATCCTGGTGTAACCCTTATATTGTACAAATATAAAGTTAATAGATTAAACAACTTATTTACCGTGATATTTTAATTTTTTAGTAATATTGAAGCTAACATGTTAATTTAGTGTGAATAAATTTAATTAAAATAGCACTTACCCTCTTTTTTGCCTGCAAAAGAGAGGGTGGTCGAGCGAAGCAAAGACCGGGTGAGTAGACTATACGAGCGGCATTGGCGCCAATGCCTGGTGTATATCTACTCACCCCGACTGCGCTTCGCTGGTCGGCCCTCTCTACCGCAAGCGGTAAAGAGGGCATAAAAAGTATTCAGCTACCTTGATTGGATTAATTAGCTATTGAAGTTTTTTCATTAAAGGATAAGTAGTATTAACGGATACAAGATGAGCGTAGAACAACTGGAGCTTTACATTACCAACGCCGACCTTGACAGCCTTGATGCCTTGCTGGCCCAAAACCCCGCATTGGCAAAAAGCCGCACCAGTCACCAGGTTTCGCCGCTGATGCTTTCCTGTTATTATAAAAAGCCTGAAGTTACCGAAGTGCTTTTAAAACACCTTGAAGATGTTAACCTGTTTGAAGCCTGTGCGGCAGGTAAATTTGATGAGGTGGCCAACCTGGTTTACACCCATCCCGAGGCTATAAACTTTTATGCCGAAGACGGCTTTACCCCCCTTGGACTGGCCTGTTATTTTGGTCATTACGAAATTGCCCGTTACCTGGTATTAAAAGGCGCCGATGTTAATTTGCCATCAAACAATGGTTTCAGGGTATATCCCCTGCATTCGGCTGTAGCCGGTGATTTTACCCAAATTGCCCGTATGCTGATTGAGAATAATGCCCAGGTAAATGTAAAACAACAGGCAGGGGTAACCGCCCTGCATTCAGCCGCCCAAAACGGCAATATCGACCTCCTCATTATGCTTTTGGAGCATGGCGCCGATGTAAATATCCGCATGGAAGGCGGCAAACTCCCCGCCGACCTGGCCCGCGAAAAAGGCTTTGTAGAAATTGCAGAAGCGCTTGTTTGATTTCGGATTTCGGACGTTCGATTTCGGATTGTTTTTTTGATTTCGGATTTCGGACGTTCGATTTCGGAATTAAGAAAGAGTTATTTTAGATTTATTTCTGACTTTGCTTTTTGAACGTTAGCTTTTGCTGTTTTTCCGATTGCTGTAAATATCGCGGTTAGTTCATTGGCCTCTTTCTTTAATTCAATTATAGCTATCGAGCTAACTAAACGTGATTCTTCCGTCAATTCAAGCCAGTAGATAGATTCATCGGCTTATTCTTCAACAATAACTATTTTATTAATAAAATCTGCGGCTGACTTTCCTCTGCAAGCAGAACGGTAATTGGCGCCAACTGATGTCGAACATCTTAACAATTGATTGGATAAAACATTTAGCGAAGGTTTGAACGGAAGTGTTTCGCAAAATTTGATGACGTCTATGGCAAACCGCTGTGTCCTGCGTTTTAATTCGATCTTATCCATTGTTTTTGTTTCGAATTTACTTTTTATTTCAATTTCAGGATCACCGTTAATCGAATCCAAAATTATTCTTTTTCGGTCCAGGGCTTCAAAATCAAAAAACCCCCCAATTAAAAATTCCGAAATCGAACATCCGAAATCCGACATCAAAAGAATAGCCGGAAACTCCTTCCCGGCTATCTAAAAAACTAAATCCATATTAACTATTCACTAAAAAAACTATAAACTGACTTGTATACGTTGTTGATAATGTAAAAGTTATACATTATATTCGTTAAATAAAAAATTCCCCAGGCCTCGCGCCGGGGAATTTTTTGATTTGATAAATTATTGATGAGCAGGGCGCTCAATGAATGCTTTTATACGAACATTGTTTTTTTTAAGTTGCAGTTATTTTAATTTTTTTTGAAATATTTCGTCCTTAAAATTAAATAATGTAAAAACCCGTATATAATTCATTAATGTTAAGAATGTCATCCTGTTTGGCAGGGGCCCATATGGCAATCCGCCTGCTCCAAGCATTCAGCCGAAGCAATTCGGCTGAATTGTTTATAAGCCAAGCCATTGGTTGGTACAGCAGCCGCGTACAGGTTTGATCCTGTTAATTTACCGAAGTTTTTTAAGCGTGTTTATACTAAAAAACCTGTGTGGGCGCAAATTCTGCCCCGCACAGGTTTTTTTAATACAAATAAAGTTTTAACAAACTATTTAGCCCCCAAAACATAAAAAACAGATAGTGCCACCCCATTATCAACCAGGTTAAAAGTAAAGCTATCGGCACTTCCGTATCCCTGGGTGGTAGCGTTGGATTTATAATGATAATACTCCAGGTTTAATAGGGTGGCCGAAAGACCAATTTTTTTTGTCGGGTAATACACCAGGTCCAGGTTGCCGCCGGCGCTGTAATAGGTGGTTTTATTATTGTAGTTATAAATAACGTCGGAATTAGGATAATTGCTTTTTGCATCCCCGGCCGAATAACCGATATAGGCGCCGGTACGAAAACCGATCCTGTTTTTATACAAAAAATATTTCCTGATGAATAATGACGCACTGTAAGTGTCGGCGGTTTGTGTTAAAGGGTAATTGCTGTTTGTAAGAGGCTCGATCAGATCGTCATAAGCGGTCTTTGTGGACGCATAGGATAATGAGGCGCCGATCTCTAAATTATCTTTAATAAAATAGCTATATGAAGGCCCTATATTAAAGTTCGTGGTTTTTGTATTATCGGTAGCCAAACTGTTTGCGTCTCCGTTAACATTGGTATAATTGAAGCCAAAATTAGTGCCCAATGTTTGGGTGCCCTTTTCGGTTTGCGCCTTTGAAAATTGTATTGCCGCTAAAAATGCCGCAAGTAAAACAAATATTTTTTTCATGTATTTATGAGTTTAGTGGGTTGAAATAACTTCTTAACTATCTTAAATATTTAAGTTGTTATTTAGGCCCGAATACATAAAATACCGATAGCGTTAAGCCATTATTAACGAGGCTAAAAGTTATATTGTCGCCATTGTCATGCCCCTGGCTGTTGTTATTTGCAGTATAATGGTAATACTCTAAATTGGCAAGCGTGGCAGCAATGCCCAGTTTTTTTGACGGGAAATATACAAGGTCAAGGTTTGCACCGGCGCTGTAGTACATGGTTGTATTATTGTAGTTGGCGCCGGCATCTGTTGGGGTGTAGGTATCTTTGTTTGTCCCTCCCGAATAGCCAACATAACCACCTGTTCGGAAGCCTATAATATTTTTGTACATAAAGTATTTTCTGATAAATACCGATGCGCTTATATTATCTGAGGATTGTTTTGTTGGATAACTATCATTCGTGCTTGAAAGATCGCCTGTAGTATTGGTAGCGTTTGATGTTGAGTATGACAAGGAGTCCCCCAACTCCAAATTATTCTGGATAAAATAACTGTAATTGGGGCCGATGGCAAAATCTGTAGTTTTAGTATTTAGCGTTGTGACGGCGTTATTATCTGCAATATTAATGGTGTAATCATTTGAATTATTGTAACCGAATCCGAGGTTGAGGCCAAATGTTTGTGTGCCTTTTTCGGTTTGTGCGTTTGAAAGTTGATAAGCGGATAAAAATACTACAACTGTGATCAAGATTTTTTTCATGTGTTTAATTGTTTGGGTGAACTGGATGAACGGCGAAAATTAGAGGATATTTTAGTCAATTATGTTAAAGAATATTAAATGTTAATAAATAATTAAATAACGCCAAATGTTGATAATATAAACTAACGAAGGGCGTTTAGTTGGGTTTTAACCGTTTATAATAGCAGGTTTGACGGTATTTTAAGGTTGTGGAATTAACCCCGGTGAAAATTTATCTCAGCTTAAACCTGAACTCTCTTATTGCTTCTTTTAACTCATCATAGTTAGCAACGTCCTCTTCTAACAAAATAAGTTTTTCGCCGGTATTAAGTTCAATTGCTAACTCAAGGTAACCGCTGCCCTGGTTAGCATCTGCAGCGTGTACACGTAAATTGCTTACATGCACTACATAGGCATAATCAATTACTATTTGCTTTTTTGTTATAAGGTAGTTGATAATGATGCCTTGCCGGGCCGCAGTGATTTTTCTGAGCGACCTTATTGATATGTAAACATAAACAGCGGCCAGCAGCACCGAATAAATTGCAACGGACCATAATTGCCCCCAGTTAAGTTCTTCTTTGTGGTTTGCAGAAAAAATAATGCAGTACAATGTCGAAATGAAAACAAATAGCGTAAACACTACAGCCTTTAACCAGAACTTAGTAGTGAATTTTGAGGTTACTGTATCTTCCATCTATATGCTCAGGCGGCACTAAGATATGATAATACTGCAAACTTTTACAAGCCATTAATAAATGCTTCGTGCAGCTTTTCTATTTCTATCGGTTTGCGTAAAAAGCCATTGAACCAGGCTAAGTACTCTTCATGGGTTTCGGCAGTAACATCTGCGGTAAGCGCAAATATTGGCGTATTAATATTGGGGTTGTCAGCTTTATGAATATTTTTAGTTGCTTCGAAACCATCCATTTCGGGCATGTGTATATCCATTAAAATAAAATCAAAGGCTTTTAGTTTTGATTTTTCCACGGCTTCTATGCCATTTTGAGCATGTTCCGACGTCATGTTCCAGTTCGAAAGCAGTTTTCGTATTACCATGGCATTTATTAAATTGTCTTCAGCCAATAATACAGTTTTGCCGTTGAGGGTATTTAATTGTTTTGAAATTACTTTTTCGGGCTTTAATGATCGTTTGAGGTTCAACTCAAAATAAAAAACGGAACCTTTACCAACAACGCTATTTACGCCAATTGAACTTCCGTGCAGTTCAACCAGTTTTTTTACAATAGCCAGGCCAAGCCCTGATCCACCCTGTTTCCTGGTAGTAACTATTTGCGGTTGCGAAAAACTGTCGAAAATACTTTCAAGATGGTTTTCAGCGATGCCCATCCCTGTATCGTAAACCTCAAAAAGCAACTGGTCATAAAGCTGGTCACTATTTATCTTTTTAACGTTTATATCAATACGTCCGCTGTGGGTGAATTTTATGGCATTAGTTAACAGGTTGCCTAATATTTGTGATGTCTTTGTTTCGTCAATTTCATAGCTTCCGGCCACATCATCATCAATATTTAAATAAAGGGATATTCCCTTTTCTTTAGCCATGCTGATGTATGTATTTTTTATATTTTCCAGCAATAATTTAAAATTAGCAGGGCGCATTTCGAGTAACATCTTACCTGCATCCAGTTTGGTGAAATCAAGGATATCATTGATGATCAGCAGTAAATTATTTGAAGCAAACTTAAGCGAATCTATAAGTTGTTGTTCTTCCTTGTCAGCTTTGGCGCCCAATAACGAAGCAATGGTTATTACAGCGTTTAAAGGGGTCCTGAGTTCGTGGCTCATGGTTGAAAGGAAATCTTGCTTTACACGCGCAGTGTGTTCCGCCAGGTCTTTCTTTTTTATGATCTCTGCTTTTTCTATTTGCAGCCGTGCTTCTTTCTCCAACGATTCCATTTGAGTGATCAGCTCGTAGTTTTCTATTACCTTAAGTGTCTGGCTGTTAATTACTGTCTCTTTTTGCTGATGATATAATTCAAGGTATTTAAGGGCGCTAACCGGGTTGTTTTCCATTTTAAAAACCATATAAAAAACGAAGTAGCATTTGTATTTGATCATAATGATGTTGTGCGACCCGGCAAACTCTAATCCCATTGTTAAAGCTTTCTTTGCTTTATCTAACAGCCCCATCTCAACATAAAGATTCGCAATTTTGTGGTAAGCCATTCCCAGTCCCAGTGCTTCGCCCATTTTACGGTGGATATCGATGGCCTCCATGAAATCCTTTTCAGCTTCCTCGAATTTTTTTTCTGCAAGCTTTACTTTTCCGCGGCCATAAAAACCAAAAGCTAATCCGCGGATATCGCCGGTTTGCTTTTTTATGCATATTGATCGTTCAATAAGTATGGAGGCTTTTTCAATTTGTTTTTGTTTAAGATAAATGCCCGAAAGTGGGTTATAGGCATTGGATTCAAGATTAAGATCACCGGCATTTTTAGCCGCGACTATCGCGTCTTCATAGGCTTTTATCGCGTTCTTTTCATCGCCAAAGTATTCATAAATAGTGCCCAGTGATTTATTTGCCCTCGACAAGTTATGGTAATCATTAAATTTTCTGTAAATAGTAATGCAGTCCACCAGGTTAACAAGCCCAAGGTGGTAGTTATCTGTTTTATAATAAACACCTGCAATATTATATCTCGCATCCGCGATGCCTTTCTCGTCATTTAGCTTCTCAAAATACCTGATTGCATTTTCCGACATAAACAGGGCATTGTCGTATTCGCCCCTTATCATTGAAAAAAGAGAAAGATAATTCAGGCTTCGTGCCATCAGTGCTGTGTCACCCAATTTCCTGCTTTTTAAAAGTGATTTTTGAGCGAGTATGGTGCTTCTTTTTAAGTTGTTGGTGCGACAGGCGTAAGCTTCATCTAAAAGAGAAATAATCTGACTTTTATTTTCCCGGTAACGGACTTCCATAATTATTAATATATGCCATGTATGATTTATACATTCCACATATCATTACGGCTTAACTTGATTACCAGTTGCTTTTAGAAAGGAAAGTTTCGGAGAACTGATCTTATAGATTTTATCAGCGCATGATTCATGCTATAGATGTTATTTTCCCAGAATAATATTATACCTTTTAAAGATCAATGATCGGGATCAGGAGGAATATCAGCCGGATATAGTAAAGGTATTTTGGTAGTTGCATTACCCGTAACAAATTTATTAACGGTAACATTTTTATGCGGGCCCTTTTCGTTCACAGTATCATTATCAATTACAGTTTTTGCATCCCTTTTTAAGCTGATAGTGGCCGCCGGGCTTATGATCAATGAGTCCATATAAACCTGTAATTGAGCCCTTGCGCGTATTTGCCCTTCAGGGGGCATTATTTCACTGGGTGCAGTATTATTTAACGGAATGGTGTTAACGCTGGCCATTTTTAAAGCTGCCAATAAAATAGTGCTATCTCTTTTCACTGTTTTTGCGGGAGTAGCCACGCTAACCTTGCCCTCTTTTTTCCACGATACCGTTAAAATTAACAAAACGGAAAGCAGTAATATGAAATTGCCCTTTGTCATGTTTCTTTTTAAGGCTTGCTTGTTAACTATGGTCATTGGTTTCGGATTTGATATTTATGGTTGCGCAAGTAGCGTGCCATTTTATTAATTATCTGATAATTAATATATTATAAATTACGATTGTCCCTATATCCGGGAATTTTTTTCTATATGACGGAAATGAGATGCAAGGAAATCCCAATTAATTTGCGTTGAAAGGACGGGTGGTGGAAAAAAAAATGATTTTGGTAGCGAACGGTAATCAGGCGATACCTTTTTGCATTTTGATTGATATATTTGCATTTTATTACTACATTTATTTATGATCAAATTGTTTGTGGGTGGCTTCCCCCTGGATATTACCGAAATGGAACTTGTTATGATGATCAGTCCGCACGGGGATGTAAGCACCATCAAGATAGTACGCGATAAAAAGACCGGTACTTGCAAAGGTTACGCCTTTTTAGAAATGAACGACAGGGAGGGGGCGGAGCGCGCTGTTGAGGCCCTGGATGGCTCGGCCATAGGCGACAGGGTATTAAGCGTTAAAATAAACGAAGAGAAACCGGTTGTCGCTAAAAGACCTTATTCAAAATTTAATAGCAACTATTCATCGTCGTCGTCATCAAAGCCATCATATACAAAAGTGGTAAGGCCAGGGGCTGAAGTAAAGCCCAAGCGGCCACGGAAACAGTTTTGAGGGATGACGTTTTAGGTTACCGGATGTATTTGAGGTTGATTTGTTATACTTGTATCATGCAGGCTATATAATTATCAGAACATCAGGTTAAACCCTGCACCTTTTTTAGGCTTGTCCATTTCCTCGAATTTTTTTATTTCATTTTCAAGTAATTTGGCGTATTCCACAGCCATAAAATCTCTGAAAATTTGGATATCATTCTTTTCCCTCGTATCCACCAGGGCCTGGATATATTCAGCTTTGGCATCGCTGTGAACAATGGCGAGCGGCAAATTATAATAAGCTTGAATGTAATTCATTAATAACCGGGAAGTACACCCGTTGCCATCATAAAACGGGTGGATGCTTACTAAATTAAAATGTGCATCAAAGGAAAAGTTTACCTGGTCGGATACGGAACCTGTTTCCTGCATCAGTTTATTGATCTTAACGGCCATTTCATTAGTTAGCGGCTCAACCTTATCATAATTGGGGAAATAAGTTATCCCGGCCGAAACATTGCCTTTTCTAAACGCCCCGGTGCTTGAGTCTATCGTGCCAAATACGGTGTTGTAAACTTTACCGGTATTTTTAACAACAAGCGCATTGATCTCCCTTATGAAATTTGCAGTAACATCTCTTTTTGTTTTAGCCGAAGCTAAAGTAAATAATAATGCGGCATGGTGATCTGTAACCATTAAGCTGTCGTGCATCGGTTTGCCTTTTGGCGTAAGCCCTTCATTGATCAACACCTGGGCTTCAACTTCGGTTAGAGTAGAGCCTTCTATTTTAGTGGAATGATGCACGATAGAGATCAGGTTAAACTTTTGGTGATCAATAACATCGTCAATCCCCAAATTTTTATACCGCTCTATCAGCCCTGGTAGGTTCATTGTTTGACAAAAAATATTATAAGTATTTCAAAGATAACATTTCTAATGCCTTAAAGATTCTAATGCCTCCAAAAAGCTGGCGGTTCAGCAGAATTGCTTCCATCTTTACAAAATTACACCCATTCAATAAATGCTATAAAGCTTTTTTATAGGTTTGCCGGCGATGGAACATGTATTGGACAACCCTGCCTGGAATGCATTGAATTCGGGCAATAAACACCTGGCATTTGGCAATAATGAGGTGAAGTATTTTGATAAAGAGGTTTCGCCTTTCGTCGCCTTTAGTGAAAATACTGACGGCAATTTCGGGATGCTTCACGATAAGCTTCCGCATAACGGCCCCATTTTGTTTGTTACCCCGGTAAAAACAGAGATCCCTGCACAATGGAAAGTACTGCAATACATCCCCGGCCTGCAAATGGTGTGTGATACCGCGAAAGTAAACGAGGTGCAGATCGGGTTAACCACGCTAACAGTTGAGCATGTACATCAAATGCTCGCCTTGGCTAAATTAACTAACCCGGGGCCATTTGCTGCTAAAACTATTGATTTCGGGCATTACATGGGTGTTTTTGAAGGTGGCGAATTAGTTGCTATGGCAGGCCAGCGCCTGCATGCCTTTAATTATGCCGAGGTAAGCGCGGTCTGCACCCATCCTGACCATATAGGCAAAGGCTATGCAAAACAGTTATTGCAACACCATATAAACCGCATCACAGCAGCATCCGAAATTCCGTTTTTACACGTAAGGGCTGATAATGAACGGGCAATCAAAGTTTATGAAAGCTTAGGATTTGCCACCAGGATAGCAGTTTATTTTTATGTTATGGTAAAATGCGTATAGCATTAATGCCACCGGGTATTGTTAATTTTTTGAATTGCTTCGTTTTAATAGCCTTTAATATAATTGCCGGTTGTACTTGGCTTTTGCCGTCCACTTTTAGCTTAACCACGTTAAAATAACCGGCATCATCGGCAACTATAGCCGGCCGGTAATCAGTGCCACTGCAAACAAGGTTAACATTTTTTAGCGTTACACCATCAGCGTGCCTTATGTAAAACCCCCATGCAGGCAGTTCGCCAAACATCGAGAATTCCGGGTAATTAGGCAGCCGTTCTGGAACAACCGACAATGAATCAACCGGGCGGTAGGCGTAATCAATTTTACTGCCGCCCTCGTAATATAAATTAATGTTCTCCAGCACTATGTGGTCAATTTTTCCTCCCTGAAGCCCCACGACTGACGATGGCAATACATTATAGTGCTCTTTATCCAATGGCCCATCAATTTCATAACCTTTATCAGGTTTTATAGACGGGATGTGTACTTCAATATTTTTTATCAGTACACTGTCTATTATACCTGTAGGCCTGTCTTTTCTCCGTTTGCCAAGGCGTATAAAAATAGCATTGCCTGTATTTGTTGCCTTAACATTCTTTATATCTATGTCTTTTATAAAACCGCCATCAACACACTCCAGCGCAATGGCCGAGCGGTAGGTATCAAATATGGTAAGCCTGCGCACTTTAATATGCTGAAACCCTCCGGTAGAAGCAGTGCCAAATTTTAACGCGCTGGCGCTTGATCTTATCCTGCAATCAGCAATATAAATATCATTACAACAGGTAGTGCTATCACCCGATTTAAGGCAGATACCGTCATCGGCGCTGTTAATATCACAATTGGTTATACGCGCTTTATAGCAATCAACAATATCGATACCGTCATTATTCCAGTAAGCGGTGCTATTAACCTTTATGTTATCGATAATGAGGTTGGTGCATTTATCATAAGTTTGCACCCAGCAGCTTGAGTTTTTAATGGTTACACCGCTTACAGTTACATTTCTGCATTGTTCCAGGTCGATAATTTGCGGGCGGTATTTTTCATCCGGCCGGTCTTTGCCGGTGTTATCTTTTAACAAACCTGCCTTCCACATTTTAACCACATTTTGGGCAAGCTCACGGCCATGTCCATCGATAGCGCCTTCACCCTTAATGGCGATATCATGCTGATCTCCTGCAAGAATGAGCGCATAATTAACATGTTTTTCATAATCGGCAGGTTTGCTGCTGCCCAGCAATACGGCGCCTTTTGATAAATAAAGCTCGATACCCGATCTCAAATAAATACTCCCGGATAAAAAAGTACCTGTAGGTATAATCACCTTGCCGCCCCCTTTTTTATTGCAAACATCTATAGCTTCCTGAATGGCTTTGGTGTCCATCGTTTTGCCATCGCCAACAGCGCCGAACTGCTTAATATTCACATCCTGCCCGTAGCATCGCAACGTTTCGGTGCTCACGATAATGAACAAACAAATGATAAAGTACCTTGAAATTCTCATTAATTATTTCGGCTGGCTGAATCTTTAACAACAATCTTAACAAAAACCAATGGGATAAAACGCATATTAGTAAAATATCAACCGGTTATTAAATTTAATTTAGGATAACTTTGTGTGATGCCAACGGATCGTATTAAAACTAAAATTCATTTTTTATCATGAAAATAGCTACTTATAATGTAAATGGGGTTAACGGACGCCTGCCGGTACTGTTGCGCTGGCTTGAGGAAACAAAGCCCGATGTTGCCTGCCTGCAGGAACTAAAAGCCCCACAGGAAAATTTCCCCGAACAGGCTCTGCTCGACGCAGGTTATAAAGCCATATGGCATGGGCAAAAAAGCTGGAACGGCGTGGCTATCCTCGCGCGAAACATGGAAATTACAGAACGGTGCCGCGTACTGCCCGGCGACCCGGATGACTTGCATAGCAGGTATATTGAAGCGGAAGTAAACGGAATTATCATTGGCTGCCTTTACCTGCCGAACGGCAACCCCGCGCCGGGCCCCAAATTCGATTATAAATTGCAATGGTTCGAACGGTTGACCACCCATGCAGCCGACCTGCTGGCATCTGGTTTGCCAGTAGTGCTGACAGGCGACTATAACGTAATGCCTACCGAGATAGACGTTTACAAGCCCGAGCGTTGGGTTAATGATGCACTGTTCAGGCCCGAAACCCGCGAGGCCTTTAAAACCCTCGCTGCCCAGGGTTGGACCGATGCCATACGGAAGCTGCATCCCGATGAAATAATATATACGTTTTTTGATTATTTCCGGGATGCTTATGGCCGCAATGCAGGTTTGCGTATAGATCACTTTTTGCTTAGCCCTCAACTTGATAGCCGCCTTATTGCCGCTGCTGTTGACCGCAATGTGCGTGGATGGGAAAAGTCAAGCGACCATGCCCCGGTTTGGATAGAACTGGCTGATTTATAACCATATCCTACAAAAATAAACATCAAAAAAACACCAACGCTTACTAAGTTTGTTTTAGGGACATATCAATAACCCAATAAACGACCACAAAATGGAAGCGAAAGGTAACCCCGACAATGAGCGGGGAGTAATTTTGGGTAGTCCAGGCAATCAGCCAACCTATTGGCTCACCCGTTTTATGCTCCTTCGCTTGCTTGGCCTTGTATATGCTGTCGCGTTCCTCGTAGCCATCAACCAGGTTGTGCCTTTAATTGGTTCCAATGGCTTACTACCGGTTGGCAACTACCTCACGCAGGTCGGCGTAGCCTTGGGTTCCGCCGGGGCTGGCTTTGTGCGGTTGCCATCACTATTTTGGTTCTGGCATTCTGATACAGCGCTTTTAACTGTAGCATGGATTGGTTTGGCGCTTTCCATAATTGTTGTGGCAGGTTACGCAAATGCGCCAATACTTGCCGTTCTATGGTTTTTATACATGTCTTTTGTTCATGTCGGGCAGGATTGGTATAGCTATGGCTGGGAGATACAACTCACCGAAACTGGCTTTCTCACTATTTTTTTATGCCCGCTGCTGGATATGCGGCCATTCCCGAAACGCCCGCCGCCATTGGCTATTATTATTTTATTTCGCTGGCTTACCTTTCGTATTATGCTTGGCTCCGGACTTATCAAGTATCGCGGCGATAAAATATGGCGAAACGGCACCGCCCTTTATTATTATTTCGAAACACAGCCCATTCCAGGTCCCCTGAGCCGGTGGTTTCATTTTCTGCCACATGTCGCACTGCAAATTGGCGTATGGTTCAATTGGCTGGCCGAACTTATTGCACCCTGGTTTGCGTTCGGTCCCCGGCTTGCCAGGCATATTGCGGGTTCGGTTATCGTTTTATTCCAGTTGGCTATTGCCCTTAGCGGCAACCTCTCGTTTTTAAACTGGCTTACTATTATTCCGGCATTAGCTTGTTTTGACGATAGTTTTTGGGCAAGATTACTGCCACGCAGGCTTGTCCGAAAAGCTGAAACGGCTGCCGGTGCTGCTGTAGAATCCAAACCAATGATTACCACCGCCTGGGTGGTTGCGGGTATTGTGGCATTGCTCAGCATTCAACCGGTGTTGAATATTCTATCCCCGGGGCAGGTAATGAACTCTTCATTCGACCCGCTTGACCTGGTAAACACGTACGGCGCCTTTGGTTCAGTAGGGCAGGAGCGCACCAATGTAGTGTTTGAAGGAACAACAGATGATACTACCGGCGGCAAAGCCCACTGGCAACCCTATATATACAAAGGCCTGCCCGTGTTACTTAACCAGTCGCCGCCGCAAATAGCGCCTTATCAGTTGCGTTTAGACTGGCAAATGTGGTTCGCCGCTATGGGCACTTCCGAAGAATACCCATGGACATATAACCTGGTATGGAAACTGCTCCATAACGACCCCGGTTCGGTAAGCCTCTTCGCCGCAAACCCCTTTCCCATCAAACCGCCGCGATATATCCGGGCAGTATTGTACAAGTACCAATTTGCAAAATCAGGCAATCCGCAAGGGCTTTATTGGGAGCGGGAACGCATAGGCGATTGGTTGCCGGTGCTCTCGGCGGATGATGTACGGTTGCGGAAGTTTTTGGAAAGTGAGGGGTGGGTGAGGTGAATAAGGTTGTTTTGTTAAAACTGTCCATACATCCCCCTAAAACATTTAACCCCTCCATTGGTTAACAAGGTACTTTAGGCAACTACAGCTAATATTAATTATATTTGAAATTTGAAACGCTATTATACTTTTAACTGTGCAGTTGTACCCAGCCTATAGCAAGTTTTTGCTGATATTATTTTTGTCTATCGTTACTACAGGAATTGTTTACGGCCAGGAAATAGTTCCGGCTGACTCCCTAAAAGCGGATTCTTTACATCAAAAAACCTCAAAAAATAAAAAGCCGTCCTATAATCTCAATAAGCAATATGATTTTAGTGATTTAACCCGAGATATTTTCAATCCTAAAAAAAAGAAAGACACCGTACATAAAGGGTCCGGGATCATCATAGTTCCAAATGTTGCTGCCAATCCAACTATTGGCGCCCAGGCAGGGATCAAGGCAGTTGTTGGGAAAAGGCTTGGAGACGACCCTAACACGCTATTATCCATTGGCGCCACATCAGCTTCTATTACTACCAAAGGCATCATTTATTTTTACGTAAATCACAACATATTTACCCCTGGTAATAAGTGGAATTTGCAGGGTAATTTGGTAGTATCTAAAAGCGTAACGCCTGATGATGGGTTCGGGATAGGCGATGGGAAGGCCCAGGGTAACGCTGCGCAACAGATACTGGACGACCCTACCCATAAAGGTTATGCCATACATTCCTACTATTTTGATTTCAGGGAAAAGGTTTACAAGGAGGTAGCGAAAGGTTTGTTCCTTGGCGCCGGGGCATCATTTGATATCAGGCGTAAGATCCAGCAGGCAGATACCGTAAACAATGGAACACCTTTAAGTGTGTACAACAACCAGCACGGGTTGCCGCAGGACCATTATGCGGCCGACGGTTTCCTGTTTAATGTTGAGTACACCTCGCGCGATAACCCCAACCGCGCCTACACAGGCATTTATTTTGATGCAGGTGTCCGTGTTAACCAAACTTGGATAGGGAGTACAAAAAATGCCGTGCAGTTTACTACCGACCTCAGGAAATATATCAGCTTATCAGATGTTAACCCCGAAACTGTGCTTGCACTCTGGAACTGGGGCTCGTACCTGGCGAGCGGTACTATACCTTACCTGGAGTTACCAGGTACCAGCAAGGACGGTACTTTCAGAAGCGGCAGGGGCTATACCTCCCAGTTTTTTAAAGGCACTGAATTTAACGACACCGAGGCAGAGTTCCGCTTCCCCATACTGGCAAACAAATTTATCAGCGGGGTAACTTTCGTGAATATGCAAACAGGCAACGATGAACAGGGTACCAAAATATTCCAGGTATTTCAACCAGGTGGCGGCGCCGGGTTAAGGGTACTCTTCAATAAAGTTACACGCACCAACCTGGCGCTCGATTACGCCTGGGGCAAATTCGGCAGCAGGGGCTTCTTCTTAAATTTAAATGAAGCGTTTTAGCGGGATATTGTGCTGCTGATTCCGCTTTTAAAGTCAAGCCAATTTTTGAACAGAAGAAGCTACTTACCCTATCGTTAACAATTACTTAACATATTAATAATGATAAATACACATACAAAGGGGTATTTTTAATGATTGTTAATTTATCATCTAAAGATCATGAAAAACAGCCCCGAAGAACGCCAAAATCAAACCCTGGATAGTCAAAAAAAACAGGTTAAGGAAGATTCAGAAATAGCTTACTGGTCGAAAGAATATGATATTTCGCCAGAAGACCTGAAAAATAAAGGGTACAATATTGCTATCGATGATAAGATCATTCAATCTTATCTTCAAAATGCAAGCTAAACAAGCTAAAGAATAACAGCCTTATCGTTAAATCACCCGGTTAAACACCATTGTTTAACCGGGTGATTTGTTATGCCCTGTTTTCGACGAATATATCAGGCTTTTTTCATCAAAAACCGTTTTTTAAGCCATTCACGAACAGGCTCATCAAATAATTTAAGGGACCCATAAGCAATGCCGATGCTGACAATCACTAATACCAGTCCACCTAAAAGGCCTTCGCCCATCGGTATTTTATAGGTGCTTACCCAGGCTATATGCATATATATTAGCGGGTAATGTGTTATGTATATGGGGTATGAAATAGCTCCAAGGAATTTACATGCTTTTGTAGCAAATTTCCCGGTTAAACTGCCGCCTGCGCCGATAGAAACTATAAGCGGGAAGATAACAATGATACAAACCGATTCATATATACCATTCATCCACAAATGGGCGTTCCCGCTTATCAGCACAACACCCGTATGGAAAATGCTGCTGGTTATGCTGGTTGGTTTTACCATGGTTCCCCTGCTGCCTTCGATGGACATCCGCGGCTGGCAGGAAATGCACCCGTTGAATGGCCCCGCTGGCCTGGAAATAAAAAAGCAATGCGCCTACTATGGTCCCGATAATAACCATTGGCTGCAAACGGATAAGGCGGCGTTTGTAAAAGTCCCACTGGGTCATTTTCCCCCAGCGGTCATCGTAGGCATAAGCCACCACAAAGCCCGACAGCACAAAAAAGAAATCCACCGCCAGGTAGCCGTGG